>CAYUIN010000034.1:0-10722 GCA_964444695.1 uncultured Desulfocurvus sp. | reverse complement strand
GTCCGTACGGTCCGCCATGGCCCGCTCCTACCAGATTCCCGCTCCGAGCGAAACGCCGCCCGCAGCCCCCGCCGGCCCCCGTCCCGCGCAGCCGCCAGTTTTGCCCCGTCTGACGGGCCCTTGCGGCCAAGGCCCCTGGTCAACCCAAAAAAAACGTGGTACGCCGCAGCAACCGAGCACCTCGCCCACAAGGACCCGCCATGCGCCTCGAAGTGCCCCTGATCCCGGACGAAGGCTACGTCCGCTTCCTCGCCGAACACCGCGAGCGCCTGCACGGCGTCCACTTCAGCCTGCACTCCGCCCTGGCCGCCGACGGCCGACCGCCCGCGCCGCCCTGCGACCCCCGGCGCCTGGCCGAACTGCTGGCCCTGCTCCCCGGCGTACCCAAATACGCCCTGCTCAACAGCCGCTTCAACGAACCCGAGGCCTACCTCGACGCCCGGCGCCTGCACCAGCTGGCGGACCTACTGGACATCCTGCGGCGCGACGCGGAACTGAGCGGCGTGGTCTACGTGGACCAATACCTGCTCCAGGCCCTGTCCGACGCCCGGCCGGACACCTGCGCCGAACTCGAAGCCGTGCCCAGCGTCAACGCCATGCTCGACTCCGCGCCCCGCGCCCTGCGCCGCCTGCGCTACATCCAGGGCACCGCCTTCCGCCCGCCGTCCAAGCTCGTGCTGGACCGCAGCCTGAACCGCGACCTCCCCGCCCTGGCCGAGACCAGCGCCGCCCTGCGCGCCCAGCTGCCCGACGTGGACCTCGTGCTCCTGGCCAACGAGGGCTGCCTGCCCGACTGCCCCTTCAAACCCGCACACGACTCGCTCATCTCCCTCTCCGCGCTGCCCGGCGGCACCCGCTCCGTGTTCGGCGCCAACGCCCGCCTGGGCTGCGGCCGCCAATACGCCACGGACCCGGCCCTGATCCTCCAATCCCCCTTCATCCGCCCCGAGGACGCCGCCGCCTACGCCCCCCACGCCGACGCCCTCAAACTCTGCGGCCGCACCCTGCCCCCGGGCGCCCTGACCCGCATCGTCCGCGCCTACCTGGACGGCCGCTTCGACGGCAACCTCTTGGAAATCCTGGACTCCATGGAATTCCTGGCCCCCACCCTGCACCTGGACAACGCCGCCCTGCCCGCGGATTTCCAGGCCACGGTCTCCGCCTGCGGCCACGCCTGCCACGCCTGCTCCTACTGCCCCGCCCTCGCCGCCCGCCACATCCGCCGCAAGCACCCCGGCGAGGGCATCGGGCGGCTGTAGGGCAAAGGCATTGGGAGAGGGGGGAGGGGAACCCCCTTTTTCCAGCGCCAAAAGCGGGTTCCCCTCCCCCCTCTCCCAAACCCTCTCCCCCCTCCGCTCCTGGAAAATGCGCTGGATTGGGGCGATCTCATGCCTCTTCAACATGGAGGATGCCTGCACATTCCAGACAGGGAGAGTTGCCCGCCGTGAAGTTTTCCTGTATACGCGAACAAATGGAGGCCATATGCCGTTATCTTATGAGCAAGAGCAGGCCCAAAAAGAAGCTCTGTACAAAATCGGCAAGAATCTGGAGAGCCCCGAAGATCCCCAACCGGGGTCGGACGGCGCCGGGGAAAACGGCATCGTGATAACCGGCATCAAACTCCCCTTCTCCAACGTCTTCACCCTGGCCCTGCAGATCGCCATAGCCGCAGTTCCCGCCACATTCCTGGCCTGCGCCATCTGGTGGTTCTTCGCCGGATTCTTCATCAGACACTGATCCCCCCCAATCGGCTCCTCCCTCCAAGCCAAGACCTTGATACGGGGGAACAAAGTCAAGGCTGCAGGCCGGAGCGGTTCACGCGCCGACGGTCCCCTTGCCTTTCCCATCCCCGCCCCCAGCTCCCCGAAACCCTTCACTGATTCTTGTCTTAAGTTGATTTTTCTCCAAACGTATAATATTAAGCAAAAGTGCAAATCAATTTACACAAACAAAAGATCCATTCATCCACTTAAGACAAATGAACCCGTTCACCCCAAACACCTTGCCCCTGGCAGACATCGACTGGACCCGGCTGTTCCGCTTGGCGATCGAAGCCAACAGGGCCATGGCGACCTTTGAAGGCGCCCTCTACGGCGTCCCGAACCCCGAGGTACTCCTGTCCCCCCTGACCACCAGGGAAGCCGTGCTTTCCTCGAAGATCGAGGGCACCCAGGCGACGTTTGGAGAAGTCCTGCGCTTTGAGGCCGGCGATGAACCGACGCAGCCTTCCCGCCGCAACGACATACGGGAAATCATCAACTACCGGGCCGCGTTGCGCAAAGCGCAAGAGGAACTGGGCAGCAGGCCATTTTCCCTGAACCTTCTGCGCACGCTGCACGAAATCCTGCTGGACAGCGTTCGGGGAAGAAACAAATCACGGGGTGATTTCAGAACAACCCAGAACTGGATCGGCGCATTGGGAAGCGACATCGAACATGCGCAGTTCGTCCCTCCGGCTCCGGAACGGGTCATGCCCTCCATGGGCAATTGGGAGTCCTACTACCACTTCGACGAGCGGGACGCCCTCATCCAACTGGCGATCATCCACGCGCAATTCGAAATCATCCACCCCTTCCTGGATGGGAACGGGCGCCTCGGCCGCATTCTCATCCCGCTCTTCCTGTTTGAGAAGGGCCTGCTCCCGAAACCCATGTTCTACATCTCCGCCTACTTCGAGGAGCACCGCGAGACCTACATCGGCCACCTGCGCCGCCTGGACGGCGGCCTCGACGCCTGGCACCGCTGGATCGAATTCTTCCTGCGCGCCATCTCCGATCAGGCCGCCCAAAACACATCCACGGCACGGGCCATCATGGAACTGTACGCCTCGCTCAAACAGCGGGTCCTCGAATTGACCCATTCGCAATATGCCGTGCCCTTGCTGGACAACATTTTCTGCAAGCCGATTTTCCAAAGCCGTCACATCGACCTGGGCCCCAACGCACCCTCCTATGTCACGATCAGCAACCTGCTTCGAAGCCTGAAGCAGGCAGACATCCTGCAGACGGTGCGGGAAGGGAGCGGACGCCGCGCGCAAGTGCTGATGCTGGGAGAGCTTGTCGCCTTGTGTGAAGCGTAGCCCGCAAACAAAAAGGCGCGCCGCTCACGCGACGCGCCTCTTCACTCCCAAAAACCATCCCCGGCTACGGCATCTCCATCCACTGCCGCACCTTCCTCAAGCCGAAATCCACAATCCCGATCCCGGGATGCACCAGCTCCACCAGGCTCACCGGGCTCACATACTTCTCCCGCCAGTCGAAGCGCACCGCCATCCCGACTTCGCCGGACTCCCGCGCCGAGGCGAGCATCCCCCGTACGTCCGTGGTCCGCTCGCCCTTCTTGGTCATCCGCGTCCAGACAATGGCCTCGCGCGCCAGCGCCCGCTCCCACTGCCCGCGCCGCGCGGCCACGACCTCAGGCCCGCCCGCGTATTCCAGCACGAAGTCCTCGGCGGCCGCCTGGGCCTGCTTGCGGCCCATGTCCAGGGTCTCGATCTCCAACAGCGCCATGCCCCGGGGCAGGTGCGGCGTCAGGTTCGCGGCCAGCTCCTCGGGGCCCATGGCCTCGCGCAGGAACAGGTCGAACCACTCCTGCTCGCTGGCGACGCCCACGGGCAGCGCCCGGCCGAAGGACATCCTCGGCAGCGGGTGGAAGCCCTCGGAAAAGCTCACGGGAATCCGCGCCCGGCGCAGGATGCGCTCGATGACCCGTTGCAGCTCGATCTGGCTGATGTAGCGCATCTCGTCCAGCTTGGTGTGCCAGATGCGGTAGTGCGCGGCCTTGGCGCCCAGGGCGCCGATGGGCGGCGGCTTGGGGCGGCCCGCGGCCTGGGGGCGCTCCTCGGGCCGCGTCTCCTGCGCCGGGGCCGGGGCGGGCTCGGGGCAGGCGGGTTCGCGGTCCTCGTTGCCCACGGTCTGGTGCCGGGCGCCGCCCACGGCGTCGTCCTGGTCGCGCTCGGCGTGGACCACGCGGGGGCGGATCTCCTCGCGCGCGGCCTGAGCCGCCAGCTCCGAGGTCCGGCCGTCGAAATTGCAGACGCCGCAGTTGCGGCAGGCGTTGTACCGGCAGTCGTCGGTGAGCGCGCCGCTCATGGCCCGGCGGCGCTCCACGGCCAGGAAGCGCCGCGTGACGCCGCTGGTCAGGTGGTCCCAAGGCAGGGGCTCGTCCTCGCCGCGCTCGCGCAGGAAATGCCCGGGCTCCAGGCCGTGTTCGGCCAGGGACTCCAGCCACGGCTCCAGCTTCAGGTGGTCGATCCAACTGGAGAACAGCGCCCCGCGCTCATACGCCGCGCGGACCACCGGGGCCAGCTCGCGCCCGCCGCGCGAGAACACGCCTTCGAGGGAGCTCATCTCCGGCTGATGCCAGCGCAGCTTGAGGCGCTTGTGCGGGGCGAAGGCGGCGCGCAGCCGGTCCACCCGCTCGCGGACCTCGTCCATGGTCAGCTGCCGCTCCCACTGGAACGGGGTGTGCGGCTTGGGCACGAAGGGCGAGACCGCCGCCGAGACCTGCAGCCGCTTGACGTGCCGCCCGGCGCAGTCGCGCACCTTGAGGCAGAGGTCCACGATGGCGTCCAGGTCCTCCTCGGTCTCCGTGGGCAGGCCGATCATGAAATACAGCTTCACGTTCTGCCAGCCGTTGTCGAACAGCTTGCGCACGTGGGCCACCAGGGCCTCTTCGGTGACGCCCTTGTTGATCACGTCGCGCAGGCGCTGGGAGCCCGCCTCCGGGGCCAGGGTCGCGCCCGTGCGGCGGATGGTGGACATCAGGCCCATGATCCGCTCGGACACGGAGCCCACGCGCAGCGAGGGCAGGGAGATGGACACCTGCTCGGCGCGGCAGCGCGCGAAGCTCTGGCCGAACAGGTCCTCCAGGGCCGAATAGTCGCCCGTGGACAGGGACAGGAAGGACAGGTCCTCGAAACCCGTCTCGGCCAGGCCCTTGGAGATGATGGCGTCCAGGGTCTCCGGGCTGCGCTCGCGGGCCGGGCGGTAGATCACGCCCGCCTGGCAGAAGCGGCAGCCGCGCGTGCAGCCGCGCGCGATCTCCACGGCCAGACGGTCGTGCACGGTCTCCGAAAAGGGCACGATGTGCGCCGTGGGGAAGGCCGCGCGCTCCATGTCCGCCACGATGCGCTTCTCCACGCGGGTGTAGTCGGGGAGTTGCGGCACCAGCGGCAGGCCGCCGCCGTCCGGCGCGGCGAACAGCGAGGGCACGTAGACCCCCGGCACCAGGCGCAGGGACTCGATGAGCGCCGCGCGGGGCGTGCCCGCGGCCTTGGCCCGGGCGATGTGCTCCAGGATCTCCGGCAGGACCTCCTCGCCGTCGCCAAGGACCATCAGGTCCAGGTACGGGGCCATGGGCTCGGCGTTGAAGGTGCAGCCGCCGCCCGCCATGACCAGCGGGTCGGACTCGCCGCGCTCGGCGGCGAGCAGCGGCACCCCGCCCAGGTCCAGCATGTACAGGATGTTGGTGTAGCACAGCTCGTGCGTCACCGAGAAGGCCACGGCGTCCATGGCCGCAAGCGGCGTGTCGGACTCCAGGGTGCACAGCGGCTCGCCGTGCTCGCGCAGCACGGCCGCGACCTCCAGGTCCGGCGCGAAGACGCGCTCGGCCCAGAACTCGGGCCGCTCGTTGACGATGCCGTAGAGGATCTTCTGCCCCAGGTAGGACATGCCCACCGAGTACAGGTCCGGGAAGGCCAGGGCCAGGCGCACGGCCACGGCGGCCGGGTCCTTGAGCACGGAGCCGGGCTCGTTGCCCAGGTAGCGGCTGGGGCCGGTGAACAGGGGAAGCAGCTTCTTCATGCACCCTCCCGCCCCCTGGGGAGCGGACGAAAAAGGGCGGCCACCAAGCCGCCCCGGATTCTCACGGCCGATGGGCCCGCGCTATTTCTTGAGCAGCTTGGACAGGTCGCCCGCGCCGCCCGCGCCCAGGCCGCCGCCCAGGCCGCCGCCAAGGCCCTTGCCCAGGCCGCCCAGGCCACCGCCGGCGGCGGACAGGGTCAGGTTGCTCACGGCCTCGAGGTACTTGGTCTTCAGCTCCTCGGGGCAGTTGCGGTACTCGTAGATCACGTGATCGAAGGAGATCACCGTCTCGAAATCGTTGTCGAAGGGATAGCCGAAGGGCAGCAGCATCATCTGCACGCCCTGCTGGGTCGGCACGGTCTGCAGCACGGCCGCGTCCTCAAGGCGCTTGCCCGCCTCGCCGTCGTCCTTGAATTTGCCGATGATCATCTCGCCGTTGACCAGCTTCACGAGCCGGATATCGTACGCCATGGGGGATTCGCTCCTCGTTGGGTGTGTGGAAGGCAAGGAAGGTAGGAACTCGCCCCGGCCCTGTCAAGACCGCCGCGCGGGGCGCGGGGCGGCGCGCTCAGCCTGCGGCCTGCCCGGCCTTGCCCGCCTTGGCCGCCGCCTTGCGCAGGAACTTCTGGGCGTCCACCATGTCCGGGTCCTGCTCCACGGCGGTCCGGGCCAGGGCCTCGGCCTCGGCCCACTGCTTGCGTGCGGCGTGCAGCCGGGCCATGGCGTAGTTCATGTGCGCCGTGGCGCCCTGCTTCTCGCCCATCTTGCGCAACAGCGTCAGCCCCCGGTCGATGTTGCCGATCTTCTCCGAGGCCGCGACCACCATGTCGCAGGCCTTGCGGTCGTTGGGGTTCACGCCCAGGGCGCTGCGCAGGTACTCGAAGGATTCCTTCCAGGCCTCGGCCCCCTGGAGCCGGTCGGCGATGATCAGGAACATGGCGTGCTCGTCCACGTACAGGTTCGTGGCCTCGCGGAAATACTCCTTGGCCTCGTCGAACTTGCCCGCCGCCACGGCGTTGCTGCCGTGGATGATGGCGTGGTCGATCTTCAGCTTGCGCTCGCGCACGGCGTCCATGCCCTCGCTCTTGCGCGTGGCGTGGATGGCCTTGACCAGCGGGATCAGCTGGGCCAGGACCTTCTTTTCCCCGCCGGGCTGGTAGACCAGGGGCTCGGACAGATGCGCCTTGGCCTCCTCCATCTTGGCGACGTTGGCCACCGTCTCGCGCAGCAGCGTGGCGATGCGGTTCATCTCCTGGGAGGAGATCTGCGTCGTGACCACGATCTTGAGGGCCTCGGCCAGGGACACCAGCGGACGCAGCGTGTCGCCTTTGAGGAACGCCGCCTTGGCGCGGTTGAGATGCTGTACGACGGTCTGCACAGGGTTGGCCATGCGAAGCTGTCTCCCGGTCGGCTGTTGCGCACGTATTCGAATCTTGCGCATACACCAAAACGGGGGGGGAATAAAGCGCTTTCCCTTGGAGCGCTGGGCTGTTGCGCCGCCTTCCGTCCTGGTGTATCTCCGTGGTACGCCCAACTGCTCCCGTTTCCCGGGGCCAAACCGTCCAAAGGACCGCCCGATGCACGAATCGTCCTACCTCGAAGGTCGCCAGGACCTGCTGGCAAGCATGAAACGCATGCCCGCCTTCTCCGGCCTGCCCGACGGGCACCTCAAGAAAATCCTCTCCCTGTCCAAGATCCGCAAATACGACAAGGGCGAGAGCATCATCCAGGAAGGCACCTTCGACAGCTGGATGTACTGCATCATCTCCGGCACCGTGCGCGTGGAAAAAGGCGGCCGGAAGATCGGCGAAATCCACGGCGCCGGGGCCGTGTTCGGCGAGATGGGCCTCATCGACGGCTCCGAACGCTCGGCCTCCGTGCGCGCCCACGCCGAGACCATGTGCCTCGCCGTGGACGCCTCCTTCCTGGACCGCATGGAAGAGACCGAACGCGCCTCGTGCTACTCCGTTTTGTACCGCATGTTCGTGGAAATCCTGGCCGAACGCCTGCGCACCACCAGCGCGGAGCTGGCCGAGGCCAAGGAAAAGATGGCCGTCCTGCGCAAAAAGATCGTCGACGGAGCCTGATCGCACCGCCGCCCAGGGCGCACCCCCTCGCCCCGGAAACCAAGAACCGGAGTTCTCATGCCCAAGCCCAAAGCCGTCGCCACCGGCTCCAACGACATCGTCTCCACCATCTGGTTCCTCGGCGCCGTGCTGGCCGTCCTCGTGGCCCTGGCGCCGCTGCTGGACAGCTGGTGGCTCTGCCTGCCCGCCGCCGCCGCCGCCCTGGGGCTGACCGCCGCCGTGGCCATGCGCGCCGCAAGGCAGGCCGCCGCCAAACGCCAGGCCACCGAAGAGGCCGCCCAGACCCTGGCCCAGGCCGAAGAACAACTGGCCGGGCTGACCCGCGCCCTGGACGCCCTGCCCGCCCCCGCCGCCATATGCGACCCGGCCGGGAACGTGGTCGCCGCCTCGGGCGCCCTGGCCCGCCTGGCCGGAGCGGACGGCGTCACCGGCCGCGTCCTGGAGGCCCTGGTCGGCACCGAGGCCGCACGCCAGGCCCTGAACACCCCCGATTCCACCGCCGTCGCCACCGGCCGCAACGGACAGACCGAGGTGCGCATCCTCTCCGCGCCCGCGCGCGGCAACATGCGCGCCGTGCTGCTGCTGCCGCGCGACGCCGAGGCCGCCCAGGCCAAACAGTTCGAGGACCGCGAAAAGGAATTCCGCCAGACCTCCAAACACATCAACGAACTGGCCCAGCGCCTGGCCTCGTCCTCCGAACTCATGAGCGCCTACGCCGACGACCAGGCCAAGGGCTCGCGCAAGCAAAAGGAACAGACCGTCGCCGTCACCGGCTCCATCGAACGCATGATGGGCGCCGTCATGGAAATCGCCTCCAACGCCTCGGCCACCTCCGAGGCCGCCGGAGAGGCCCGCCAGGTCGCCCGCGACGGCGTGGGCCTGGTCAACGAGGCCGTGCGCGGCGTGGACGCCCTGTCCCACTCCGCCGCCGAACTGGCCGACGTGCTCACCGGACTGGACAACCAGGCCGCAGAAATCGGCCGGATCATCGGCGTGATCACCGACATCGCCGACCAGACCAACCTCCTGGCGCTCAACGCCGCCATCGAGGCCGCACGAGCCGGAGACGCCGGACGCGGCTTCGCCGTGGTCGCCGACGAGGTCCGCAAACTCGCCGAAAAGACCATGACCGCCACCCAGGAGGTCAAGACCGCCATCACCACCATCCAGCAGTCCTCCAAGGAGGCCGTGGCCTCCATGGACCGCACCGGGAAACAGGTGACCGAGTCCACCGGCCTCTCCAACCAGGCCGGACAGGCCCTGGAAAAGGTCATGGAACGCATCGAAGGCATGGTCGACCGCGTGCAGCAGATCGCACACGCCGCCGAACAACAGTCCGCCGCCGCCGAAGACATCTCCCGCAGCGTCGAGGAGATCGCCGACATCGCCCGCGACGCCGACGAGGGCGCCACCCAGCAGGCATACGCCACCCGCGACATCGCCTCCCTGTCCTCGGAACTGCTCAAGGTCTCCCAGACCGTGGCCGGGACCGGCGGCAACGGCAAGATCGCCAAGTCCGCCGGACGCATGAAGGGCGTGCTGCCCAAGCTGATGCAGGACTTCCTGCGCGAGAAATACGGCAAGAAGGTCTACGACGCCGTGCAGGAACAAATGGGCGACCCCACCTTCCTGCCCTCGGAAAGCTACCCAGACGCCGCCCTGCTGCAAATGGCCGAACTGGCCTCCGCCGCCAGCGGCAAACCCGTGAAGAAGGTCCTCTACGACCTGGGCACAGAGACCATCAAGGGCTTCCACAAGCTCTACAAACGCTACTTCAAGACCAAGGACCTCAAGACCTTCCTGATGACCATGAACGAAATCCACGCCGAGGTCGTGCGCGACATGCCCGGCGTGACCCCGCCGCGCTTCACCTACGAGGACAAGGGCGACGTGCTGTTCATGAACTACACCTCCTCGCGCGGCCTGTTCGACTACTTCGAAGGCATCCTCAACGGCGCCACCACCTTCCTCGGACAACGCGCCCAGATCAAGGTCAAACCCCTGGACAAGGAAACCGCACGCGCCGAAATCCACTTCCTGGACTGCGACTCCAAGACCGAGTGCGGCCCGCTGCGCAAATAACCGCCGACCACGGCCCGGGCGGGCCTTGCCACAACCCCCGCCCGGGCCTATACTGATCATTCACAGCCGATCGACGGCTCGCTTCCAGGACGGAAGCCGGACCGCAGGCAGGACGACCCAGGAACGGGACGCCCCGCACGCGCAGCCCGCACACCGGGGCATACACCGTCGGCCGCGCGTCGCCACCCCCAGGCGCACGCCCGGCCCACCCGGAGCACGACCCGAGCCGTGACCGTCCACGCCACGACCCACGCCGCCTCCGGCCTCGGCGCCTACCAGAACGCCATGCGCGCCCAACGCATGGAACAGGAAGCCGCGCGCCTGGCACAAACCATCAGCGCATCCCGGGCCCAAGGCTCCGTGCGCACCCGCACCGTGGGCTTCTCCCTGGGGCCCTTCTCCATCGACCTCACCACCCGCGACCTCGAAATCCAGGACGACCCGACCCCCGAAACCCTGACCCGGGCCACCTTCTCCGACTCCCTGCACGCCGCCACCACCACCCCGCCCAGCACCACAAACGACCACACCCTGCCCGCCAACAAGACCCTGGCCCGACTGCGGGCCCTCGAAACCTACGCCGCCACCTCCCTCAACACCGCCACCCCCGGCCACATCGGCACCGTCTAGCAACCACCCCACACCCCCGGCGCCAGACAGGCCGGACCGACCAGACGCGACGGCGACGCCGGGCGGCGGCGAGTGCCTCCGGCGGTTGGGGCGCTGCCCCAAACCCCGCCAGGACTCTG
>CAYUIN010000033.1:0-10975 GCA_964444695.1 uncultured Desulfocurvus sp. | reverse complement strand
CCTCGGGCATCGCCGAGCAAAGCGACATCCCGGCCATCGTGCGCACCCTGAGCGACGAGGAGAGCCTGGCCATAGCGCTCATCGAGAACCTCCAGCGCGAGGACCTGAACCCCATCGAAGAGGCCCTGGGCCTGAAGCACCTGCAACAGGAATTCGGCCTGACCCAGGACCAGCTGGCCGAAAAGGTGGGCAAGAGCCGCCCGGCCATCGCCAACATGCTGCGCCTGACCCTGCTGCCGGACTCCATCCAGAAGGACATCCGCACGGGCGTGATGACCGCCGGGCACGGCCGCAGCCTGCTGGTGCTGGGCGAGAACGAGGCCGACCAGGAAGCGATGCGCCTGCGCATCGTGGAGCGGGCGCTGTCCGTGCGCGAGGCCGAGGCCATGGCCGCCTACTGGAAGCGCACGGGCGTTCTGCCCGGCGAGGAGGGCTCCCCGGCACCGGCGCGCCCGGCGCGGACCCGTCCCGCTGCCGCCCCCGCGGCCCAGGAGGTCGTGGAGCTCCAAGGCGGCATCGAGGCCGTGATGGCCGTGCCGGTGAAGGTGAAGGGCGGCCTGGACAAGGGGCAGATCGTACTCAGCTACAGTTCGGTCGCCGAGTTGAACGGCATCCTGCGGGTGATGGGCGTGCCCATGGTGGACGCCGAAACCGGAGCCGACGAGTAACAAGCGGCCCGTCTGGGCCGAGATTGCCGCCCGCAGTGGCGGCCGAAGGAGCGACATGCTGGACAAGGATCAGCTGCTGCAAGACGTCCCCGCGTTGGCCGGGGGCAAGGTGCTCATCGTCGGCGACCTGGTGCTGGACCACTACGTCATCGGCACCGTGAGCCGCATTTCGCCGGAGGCCCCGGTGCCCGTGGTCCACGTGCGCGAGGAGCGCTACCTGCTGGGCGGCGCCGGAAACGTGGCCCGCAACGTGGTCAGCCTGGGTGGCGAGGCGGTGATCGTCGGCGTCTGCGGGCGCGACCAGGACGGTGAGCGCATGACCCGCCTGCTGCGCGACTGCGGCGTGGTGGCGCATACGGTCTGCGACGGGGATCGTCCTACGATTCGTAAGACGAGGGTGGTGGCGCAGAACCAGCAGATGGTGCGCGTGGACTACGAGCAGACCTGTTGCGTCAGCGACGACGTGCTGGACCAGGTCTTCGATTTCATGCGGGCCTCCGCAGCGGACTGCGGCGTGATCATCATCTCCGACTACGGCAAGGGCCTGGTCACCGAGCGGTTCATGCAGCGCCTGTGGCAGCTGCTGGACGGGTTGCCGAACCGGCCCAAGGTCTACGTGGACCCCAAGGTCCGCAATTTCGAGCTGTACGCGGGCGTGGACATCCTGACCCCGAACACCAAGGAGGCCGCCGAGGGCGCCGGGGTGGAGCTGGGGGACCGGCTGTCCGTGATCCGCGCCGGGGCGCGCATCTTCCGCAAGCTGCATTGCGCCAACCTGCTGATCACCCTGGGCCCGGACGGCATGGCCTTGTTCGAGTCCCCGGACAAGGTGCTGCACATCCCCACGGCCGCGCGCAAGGTCTTCGACGTCACCGGCGCGGGCGACACGGTCATCGCCGCCCTGGCCCTGGCCACGGCCGCCGGGCTGGACCTGGTCTCGGCCTGCGCTGTGGCCAACGTGGCGGCGGGCATCGTGGTCGGCGAGGTGGGCACGGCCACGGCCACCCTGGACCAGGTGCGCGAGCATTTGGAGCACGAAGGCGCCCTGGACGTGGAACACTGGTTCGGCACCGACGAATAGGCCGCACCCGATCGCCTTCCGGCGACCGGGTGTGCTGCGAAACGCCCTGCGCCGTCCCGGGGTGCGAAACCGCTGTCGGCGGTCATCTCGGCACCGGATGGAAAGCGGATCGCCGGGAGGTGCGGCACGCAGTGGCGATTGAGAACCGGCGTGGCCTGATAAGCTGTTTTTGGACCGGGCGAAAGGCGATGTTTCACTCCGGAAATCCTGGCTGGAAGGCGGCGCCGGGCACCTCGCGGCGCACAGCGCCCAGGGGTACGGTTCGTTGTCTCTGCAACCAAGGTGAGACTAAGGCTGGTAACCGATTTCGAGGGACGCCGTGGGGTTCTTGAAGATCATAGACGAAGTCGCCGATCGCAAGATTCGGGAAGCCTACGAGCAGGGCGAGTTCTCCGACCTGCACGGCAAGGGCAAGCCGCTGGCCCTGGAAGACGATTCCATGCTCCCGGAAGACCTGCGCATGGCGTATAAGATCCTCAAGAATTCAGGGCATCTGCCGCCTGCCGTACAAACAGCCAAGGACATTCGCGAAACCCTGGACCTGCTGGACAGGACCAGCGACGAGGGCGCCCGCCTGCGGCAGATGCGGCGCCTGGAGGTCCTGGTCGCCCGTCTGGGACCGGACTCCGGGGTGCGGGCGTTCCTGGACCATAGTCCGGAATATTATCGCAAGCTGCTGGACAGGTTGAAGAATCCCAATCTGGAGGGCGAGGGGGCGTAAGCCGCCGCTGCCGTTGGTGCCGGGCGCTGGCAGTTGCGAGTCTGACTGCGCCGGATTGTCAGGAATGCTTGGAGTTTGCGTGACGCTGGTCACGCCATTGCAACGGTGCGCCGAAGTTGTTCGGGGCACCGTTTTGTCGTGCCGCGGGCGTGCTCAGGATTTGCGGAGCAGGGCGCCGTAGAAAAACTCGCCCAGCGGGGAATCCAGGGGCGTGGCGTGCTCCGTTTCCAGGGTGAACCCGGAGTGGCGATCCAGAAAGGACGCGATCTGGGACTGGTTTTCGGCGCGGGTGACGGTGCAGGTCACGTAGGCCAATGCCCCGCCGGGGGCCAGCACGGTTGCGGCGTGGTCCAGCAGGCGGGCCTGGACGGCGACGAGGTCGGCGACGTCCTGCGGCGTGCGGCGCAGTGTGGCGTCCGGCCTGCGGCTGAGCACGCCCAGGCCTGTGCAGGGCGCGTCGAGCAGAATGGCGGGCAGCGGAGTGCGGGGCTGGAACTGCTCGGCCCTGGCGCGCAGCGGCGCCACAGTGTCCAGGCCAAGTCGGCGGCGCTCGGCGGCCAGCCCGCGCAACCGCCTGGCGTTGGGGTCGCTGCTGAATACGGTGCCGGGCGCGGCGTCGGCCAAGAGGAAGCTCTTGCCGCCGCGTCCGGCGCAAGCGTCCCAGACCGGTCGCGGCCACCGCGCGGCGCCCAGGGCCAGCATGGCCTTCTGGCCCGCGAGGCTCTGGCGCACGGCCATGCCGGATTCCAGAAGTTCGGGCAGATCCTCGGGAGCGGCGGCCAGGGCCACGCCGCTGTCAGTGGTCTCGATGCAGCCGGGTGCGGCTTGCAGCTCGGCCAGGCGCCGCGCGGCGCCGGGAACGGCGAGCCGCAGGCGCAGGCCGAGGGGCGGCGCGACCAGTGCGGCGCGCAGCAGGGAGCGTGCGCCGTCCGGGCCCACCTCATGCAGCCAGAGGGCGGTCAGCCAGCGCGGACAGGCGTAGCGCCGGGACAGGAATTCGGCTTCGTCCGCCGCGCCCTCGCGGTAGAAATCGTCGTCGTCGGCGCCGGGGCCGAGGTCGGATACGGCGCGCAGCACGGCGTTGGAAACCTTTGCCAGCCGTGGGTTGATAACCGATTTGACGTGCTCCGTGGCCCAGTGCACCGAGGCGTAGGCCGGGACCTTGTCCAGGCACAGGATTTCATAGGCCGCCACGGCCAGGACCAGGCGCATGGGCCCGGGCAGGCCGTCCGGGTTTCGCAGGTGGTGGGAAAGCACGTATTGCAGGCGCAGGAAGTGGCGCAGGGTGCCGTAGACCAGCTCCGTGGCCAGGGCCGCGTCGCGCGGGTCCAGGGGACGGGCGGCGGC
The DNA here is from genome assembly GCA_964444695.1 of uncultured Desulfocurvus sp. Taxonomy (GTDB): domain Bacteria; phylum Desulfobacterota; class Desulfovibrionia; order Desulfovibrionales; family Desulfovibrionaceae; genus Desulfocurvus. Next base: position 7,158 of record CAYUIN010000033.1, on the reverse strand, counting down.
GGCGCGGGTCAGGGCCTGGTCCAGCGCGGGCTGCACTTCTTGGCCGCGCAGGCAGGAGGTCCGCGCGTCAAGGGCCAGCGCCCTGGCGCTGGGAAGGGCCTGTGCGGGCCGTTTGGGGCCTGGCCTGTGTCTGGACATGGATTGTGGCGTCCTAGCCCGCCTGGGCGGTTCCTGGCGCGTTTTCGGGCGTGTCCTGGCCTGCGTCCTGAGCGGCGGCGGTCGCGTCGGCGTCGGGCGCGGCCTTGGCGGCCTTGGCCGCCTTGGTGCGCCGTGCGCCGGGGGCGCCCATGGGCAGGGTGCGCATGGGCGGCGGATCGGCCAGGAAGCGTTGCAGGGCCTGTTCGAGATTGTTGATGGACACGCCGGTGTCCAGGCAGGGGCCGTGCGGGCGCTCGTTCATCACGCCGAACACGGGCAGGGGATAGGTGTCCTGGATGCCGCTGGACAGGTCGCGCTCGCAGGCCACGGCGATGATCAGCCGGGGCCGGATCTGGACCACGATGCGCCGGGCGATGGTGCCGCCCGTGGCGATGGCCAGGTGCACGCCGTAGTATTCCGAAATTTCGAGCAGATCGCGGATCGGGCACTTGCCGCAGCGCTTGCAGTTGTTGATGTCGTAGGTCAGGCGCATCTCGCAGCGCGAGTTCTGCAGGCAGTGGGGCATGAGCAGCAGGATCTGCCCGGCCTCGTAGCGCCCGGCCTCGGAGAGCACCAGCTCGTTGTTGACCTTGATGAACGACGAGCGGACCCGGGCCTTGGAGATGCCCAGCAGCTTGCCCAGCAGGACCATCAGCGGCAGGAAGAGCTTGATGGTCAGCCCGCGCAGGCGGCGGGAGAAGGGCAGGGTCCGGCCCAGCAGGATGTTCAGCACCAGGCCCAGCGAGGCCCAGCCCACGAGGCCGATGGCCGCCGCGATGACCACGCCGAAGGCCCACGGGGCCAGCGGGTGGATGGAGCGCAGCCCGAAGTAGGGTACGACCCACAGCGCCACGAGGATCAGGCCCACCAGCACCGAGGCGCAGGTGATCAGCCCGATGAACAGGCGCTTGCGCTCGGTCCCGGCGGTCCGGTCCAGCTGGTCGAAGTGTTCGAGGCTCTGGTCCTTGGGGGTCATCTGGTCCTTGGCGTCGTCCGTTGGGGTGTCGGGGGTGCGGCGGCGCAGCCGGGGCCCCTCGGGTATCGTACCATTCCAGCAGCGACCGGGGCGATTGTCAATGCGCGCCTGGCTTCCGTCCGGGGCCGGTGAGCGCTAGTCCAGGCAGCAGCAGTCGCCCAGGTAGCCGCAGGCGAAGGCCTCGGCCAGCATGAGCTTCTTGCCCGCGGGCTTGATGGACGGGACCAGGTATTCGCGGTCCGCGCAGGCGATGGCCAGCATCCCGCCGCGCACGCCGAGGATGGTCCCGGGCGCGGGCCGGGGTTCGGACAGCTCGGGGCCGACCTCGCCCGGGGTCAGCACCAGGCGGACGGGCTCCTTGGCGCGCGGGCCCTGCCAGGTGCAGTAGGCCCCGGGCCAGGGGTGCATGGCCCGGGCCCGGTTGTGGACCTCCTGGGCCGGGCGCGTCCAGTCCAGCTCGCCCTCGCTCTTGTCCAGCTTGGGGGCGTAGGTGGCGCGGGCGCCGTCCTGCGGGATGCGGAGCAGCTTGCCCTGGGTCAGGCGCGTCAGGGCGTCGACGATCAGCCGCCCGCCCAGGTCGGCCAGCTGGTCGTGGATGTCCTCGGCGGTCTCGTTGATGCCGATGCCCAGGCTGCGGGCCAGCAGGATGTCCCCGGTGTCCATGCCCGCGTCCATGCGCATGATGGTGATGCCGGTGACGGCCTCGCCGTCCAGGATGGCGCGTTGGATGGGCGCCGCGCCCCGGTATTTGGGCAGCAGCGAGGCGTGGATGTTGATGGGCCCCAGACGCGGGATGTCCAGCACGCGCTGCGGCAGGATCAGCCCGTAGGCGGCCACGACGAGCAGGTCCGGCGCCAGGGCGGCCAGTTCGGCCACGGCGGCGTCGGACTTGAAGTTCTCGGGCTGGTGCACGGGGATGCCCCGCCCGGCGGCGAAGGCCTTGACCTCCGAGGGCTTGCAGGCCCGGCCCCGGCCGCAGGGCCGGTCCGGCTGGGTGTAGACCGCGACGACCTCGCACCCGTCCCAGTCCGCCAGGGCCTGAAGGGCCTTTCTGGCGAACTCGGGCGTGCCCATGAAGACTACTCGGAGTCGGCCTTTTCCTTCTGGCGCGTCCATTTCTTGACCTTCTTGTCGTAGAGCGAGCGCTTGAGGCGGCTGATGTGGTCGATGAACAGCGTGCCGTCCAGGTGGTCCAGCTCGTGTTGCAGGCAGATGGCCAGCAGGTCGTCCGCCTCGATGGTCAGCTGCTTGCCGTCCAGGTCCTGGGCGGTCACCGTGACCTCTGCCGAGCGGCTGACCGAGGCGCGGTAGTTGCGCACGGACAGGCAGCCTTCCTCGGAGTCCACGGTGTCTTCGCTGCGGGCGGTGATCACCGGGTTGACCAGCACGCGCAGGTCGCCCTGCACGCTGGGACCGCTGAGGTCGATGACCACCAGCCGGATGGACTCGCCCACCTGCGGCGCGGCCAGGCCGATGCCCTCGTTGGCGTACATGGTTTCGGCCATGTCCTGCGCCAGTTGCTTCAGCTCCGGGGTGAACTCGCTCACCTCGTCGGCGCGCCTGGCCAGGACCGGGTCGGGATAGAACTTGATCTCTCGTTGCATGATGCGTCCCCCGCCGGGTCCGGGCCCCGGGCGGTGCGAAGGGCCCCGCCGCCGCCGCGCCGGGGCCCCTTGAGGATTGCTATTTCGGGTCGCGCAGCTTGATGTGCAGCTCGCGCAACTGCTTCACGTCCACCGTGTCGGGCGCGTCGGTCATCAGACAGGTGGCCTTCTGGGTCTTGGGGAAGGCGATGACGTCGCGGATGGACTGCGAGCCCGACATGATCATGATAAGTCGGTCCAGGCCAAAGGCAATGCCGCCGTGGGGCGGGGCGCCGAATTCCAGGGCCTGGAGCAGGAAGCCGAACTTGTCCATGGCCTCGGCCTCGTCGATGCCCAGGGCCTTGAACATGGCCTGCTGCACTTCCTGGGTGTGGATGCGGATGGAGCCGCCGCCGATCTCCGAGCCGTTGAGGACCATGTCGTAGGCGTTGGACAGGGCCTTGCCGGGGTCGTTGACCAGATAGTCCAGGTGCCCGGGCGCGGGCGCGGTGAACGGATGGTGCAGGGCCACCCAGCGCTTGGCCTCCGGGTCGTACTCGAACAGCGGGAAGTCCGTGACCCACAGCGGGTTGAACTGCTTGTCGTCGATGAGCCCCAGGCGCTTGCCCAGCTCGTTTCTGAGCTGCCCGAGCGCGGTGTTGACCATCTCCGCGGGGCCCGCCTGGAAGAACAGGATGTCCCCGACCTGGGCGCCCAGGCGCTCGGCGATGCCGCGGCGCTCGTCCTCGGTGAAGAACTTGACGATGGGCGACTGCCAGTCCTCGTCGCTCTTGATCTTGATCCAGGCCAGGCCCTTGGCGCCGTAGATCTTCACGAACTCGGTGAGGTCGTCGATCTCCTTGCGGGACATGTCCACCCCGTCCGGGACGCGGATGCCCTTGACCAACTCGGCGGTGGCGAACAGCTTGAAGCCGCTGCCGCGCACCACGTCCGTCAGGTCCATGAGCTTCAGGCCGAAGCGGGTGTCGGGCTTGTCCAGGCCGTAGTCACGCATGGCCTCGTGCCAGGTCATGCGCGGGAACGGGTCGGGCAGGGCCACGTCCAGGGCGTCCTTGAACAGCCGGCGGATCATGCCCTCGGCCATGCCCATCACCTGCTCCTGGTCCACGAAGCTCATCTCGCAGTCGATCTGCGTGAACTCGGGCTGGCGGTCGGCGCGCAGGTCCTCGTCGCGGAAGCAGCGCACCACCTGGTAGTAGCGCTCCATGCCCGCGACCATCAGCAGCTGCTTGAACAGCTGCGGCGACTGCGGCAGGGCGTAGAACTTGCCCTCGTTGACCCGGCTGGGCACCAGGAAGTCGCGCGCGCCCTCGGGGGTGCTCTTGGTCAGGATGGGGGTCTCGATCTCCAGGAAGTCCTGCTCGTCCAGGTAGCGGCGCACGCTCTGCACGGCGCGGTGGCGCAGGGCGAAGTTGCGGGCCAGCTTGGGGCGCCTGAGGTCCAGGTAGCGGTACTGCAGGCGCAGCGTCTCCGCCGCGTCCACCCGGTCCTCGATGGCGAAGGGCGTGGTGCGCGAGGTGTTCAGCAGGCGCCACTCGTCGACCACGACCTCGATCTGCCCGGTGTGCATGTTCGGGTTGGTCATGCCGTCTGGCCGCGCGCGCACCAGGCCGCGCACAGCCAGCACGTATTCCGTGCGCAGGATGTGGGCGTTCTCGTGGGCGGCGGCGCTGTGCTCGGGCGAGAAGACCACCTGGGTCAGGCCCCGGCGGTCGCGCAGGTCGATGAAGATCAGCCCGCCGTGGTCGCGCCGGTACTGCGCCCAACCCATGAGGCAGACCTCGCTGCCCACGTCGGCGGCGGTCAGTTCGCAGCAGGTGTGGGTGCGCGTCCAGTCGCCCAGCTCGGCGACGAATTTCTGGTGCTCACGCTGCACGTCGTACGTTTCTTCCATGGATCGGTCCTCTCAGGGGTGACGCTCGGTCCTCGCGATGCAGCCCCGGGCAGGCAGTCGGGGCAGGGCCCCCGCCAGTGCGCCTGGAAGGCCCCGCAGAGGCGTTTTCCAGGTCCGCGCGATGCCCGGGTCGGATTTGCCCGGAAATCGCGTCTGGCGGCGAATGTGGCCGTTTCGGATTTCTTTGCGAATTATTCTTTTAATTCAGTTAATTATCGCGTCCCGTGCCGGGAGTGTTACGTCTAGAAAAAGTCTAGTAAAACTTAAGGCGAATTCGGGGGCGTTTGTGCCGCCCGCGCCGTGTGACGACGGCGCGTCGCGTCGCGGCGCCCAGGCGACTCAGCCGCCCACCAGCCGGGCCACGGCCTCGTGGCGGGGCAGGGTGGTCTGCTCGCCGGACTGCATGTCCTTGACCGTCACCGTGCCGCCTTCCAGCTCCGCGCCGCCGAGGATCAGGCACCACCGCGCGCCGGACTTGTCCGCCGCGCGCATCCGGCTCTTCATGCTGCCGGAGGAAAAACCCGTCTCCCCGGCCAGGCCCGCCTGACGCAATTCCTGCGCCAGACCCAGGGCCACGCTCGGCGCGCCCTCGTCCAGCACGGCCACGTAGAAGTCCGGTACAGGCGCGCCCTTGCCCGCCACCAGCATCGACAGCCGCTCCATGCCGATGGCGAAGCCCGTGGCCGCCACGTCCGGGCCGCCGAGCTGCTTCACCAGCCCGTCGTACCGGCCGCCGCCAGCCACCGCCGTCTGCGCGCCGATGTCCGTGCTCGTGACCTCGAAGGTCAGCCCCACGTAATAGTCCAACCCGCGCACCAGCCGGTCGTTCTTCACATACTGAACGCCCGCGCCGTCCAGGATGCCCTGGATCTCCTTGTACGAGGCCGCGCAGCCGTCGCACAGGCAGTCCTCGATGCTCGGGGCGTCCTTGGTCAGCTCGCGGCAGCGCTCCACCTTGCAGTCCAGCACCCTGAGCGGATTCGTCTTCGCCCGGCGCTTGCAATCGTCGCACAGCTCCTCGAACCGCTCCAGCCCCGCAAAGAACGCGTCCAGCGCCTCGCGGTGCCTCGGACGGCACTCCCGGCAACCCAGCGAGTTGATCTCGAAGGTCAGCTGCCGCATGCCCAGCTCGCGCAGATACGTGGACAGCATCAACACCAGCTCCGCGTCCGCCTGCGGCTCCGTCGGCCCGACCATCTCCACGTCCAACTGGTGGAACTGGCGCATCCGGCCCTTCTGCGGCCGCTCGTAACGGAACATCGGCCCGAAGGTGAACATCTTGTGCACCGAGCCCGGGCTGTACAGCTTGTTCTCGATGTACGCCCGCATCAACCCCGCGGTCGCCTCCGGCCGCAAGGTCAGCGAACGCCCCTTGCGGTCGTCGAAGGTGTACATCTCCTTCTGCACCACGTCCGTCTCCTCGCCGATGGAGCGCGCGAACAGCGGCGTCTGCTCCATGATCGGAATCCGGACCTCCAGGTACCCGTACCGCCCGAACACCCGGCGGGCCGTCTCCTCCAGATGCGCGAAGGTCGTGCTCTCGGGCGGATACATGTCCGCCACACCCTTTATCTTCTTGATGTTGCTCATCGACTCGCAGGCTCGTCCAAAAGGGTTGCTGGAAAATGCCGAAAAAAGGCCCGCAATGCATGGCCCAAGCCGCTTGCTGTTAGTCCATGCCCGCCCGAATGTCAAAGCCCGGGCACAATGTAAGGATATAAACCCGAACCGGTCAGGCCGGGCTCTTACTGAACGAATACAACGGGGTAAGCGGCTTCTCGCCCACGAAGTCCGCACGGATCGCACAATACGCGCCCATGCCCAGAGGGACCATCAGCCGGTTCATCAGCCCCAAGGGCGACCCGGACCGCCACGACCACACCGGACCCGGCAACACCGCCCCGCAACGCCACTGCTTCGGACCCGTGTTCGCCAAAACCATCCGCCGGACCTCGAAACAACTGAACCACCGCGCCTCGATGATCCGACCCCCGCCCTTCCACGGCCAGGCCGCGCCATGGCTGTAATAATAAAACGAATGCCGATTAAGGAACGAAACCAACACCCCGTACTTCGCCACCCGCCGCGCCTCCCGAAGCGCCAGCTCCGGATCCTCGCAAAACTCCAGCACCGTCAGCAACGTCACGTAGTCGAACTCGTCGTCCGCAAACGGCAAATGCTCCGCACGACCCAGATGATACGACGCATGCGGCCCCAACCGCCGCCGCGCCGCACCCAGCATGTCCGGCGAATTGTCCACCCCGCTGACCTCGAAACCCATCTCCCAGAACATCTTCATGAAAATGCCCGGGCCGCACCCCACCTCGAGGAGCGTCTGACCACGCCTCGGCCACGCCGAAACCAGCCGCTCCAAAAGCCGCCGCTCCTGCTGCAACGCAAACGCACCGGTCGGCGTCTCAAACCACGCCTCGTACCGGTCAACAGCCTCGTCGTCCCAACGTGCCATGCGTCGTCCTCGGATGATGGTGGTGGTGGTGCATAAGGAGCCGGGAGAGGGAAACCCCTTTTTCCGCTGGAAAAAGGGG
>CAYUIN010000032.1:0-10990 GCA_964444695.1 uncultured Desulfocurvus sp. | reverse complement strand
GGCGGCCTCGATGGCGGCGTTGAGCGCCAGCAGGTTGGTCTGGTCGGCGATGTCGTTGATGGTGCTGATGACGCCGCCGATGGCCTGGGCCTGGGTGCCCAGCTCCTGCATGGTCATCTGCAGGGCCGAGGTGTGGTCCGTGACCGTGGCGATGGAGGTGCGCACGCCGTCCATGACCCGGGCGCCCTCCTCGGACAGGCGCATGGTCTCGGCGGCCTTGTCCGAGGTCTCGCCCGCGTTGCGCGCCACGTCCATGACCGTGGCCGTCATCTGCTCCATGGCCGTGGCGGTGGTGGTCAGGCGGTCCTTCTGGACCTCGGCGCCCGCCGTGGCCTCGGAGACGATGCCCCCCAGGCCCTGCATCACCCGGGACAGGGACTCGGTGACTTCCAGGGCGCGGGCGGAGGCCTCCGCGCTGCGGGACAGTTCGGCCTCCAGCTCCGCCACGCGGGCGCGGGCGGTGCGTTCGGCCTCGGCTGCGCGCCCGGCCTCGTCGCGGGCGGCGCGGGCCTCGGCCTCGGCGCCCGTGGCCTGGTCGCGGGCGGCGGCCAGGGCGGCGTCCAGGGCGCGGGACAGCGGGTCCAGCCCGTCGCCCCCGGCCAGGGAGGACGCGGCCCCGGGTTTCCTGGCTGCGGCCTCGGCGCGCGCGGCCAGGGCCGTCAACGCCCCGCCCAGGCGCATCAGCCTGAGCGCGGCCCACACGGCGGCCAGGGCCGTGAGCGCGACGAACAGCCCCGCCACGGGGGCGGAGCCGAGCAGCGTATCCGCGGGCAGCGCCAGGGCCACACCGGCAAGCACCGCCGCGACGCATCCTCCGGCCAGCACGGCCGGAGCGGAAGATTCGAATCGAGTCGCCATGAACTAAACCTCGCCAACACTGCGGACGGGGGGGTACGTCCGGCTAAACGGTACGGGGGGGACGGGACGGGGCATCGGCCTCACTGGCCCAGCATGTCGCGCAGGCCCTCTTCCAGGGCGCCGCGAACGGCCTTGGCCCCACGGGACAGGGCCTCGGCGGCCGATCCGGCCTGGGAGCCCACGGCCTGGGCCGCGCCGCGCGCCACGGCGCCGAGCACGGCCTCCACGACGCGCGACGGGGGCACCCCGCCCTCCTCGCGTCCGATGCCCGAAAGATGGATGTCCGGCAGCGGCACGGTGGCCAGCGGGCCGCTCATGCCGCTCACGGCCAGGGCCAGGCTGGCGTCGGTGATCCGGAAGTCGTCGATGATCAGCTTCTGCTCGCCGCCGGGTTCGCCGCCGTCGCCCTGGCGGGCGGCGTGGGCCTTGTCCTCGCTGCCCGCCGCGCGGCGGGCGTTGGCCAGCAGGGTTTCGAGGTTGGAGCCGGAGCCGGAGCGCTCGTAGGTCAGCCGGGGCCCGGACAGGGACAGGGAGCGGACGACCAGCACGTCCGAGGCGAAGGAGGAGCGGTCCACGGACAGGGACAGGGAGGCGGCCTCCAGGGCCATGGGCGAATCGAACCCGGGGGGATTGCCGACGAACAGCCCGCGCAGCTCGCCCTCGCCGGAAAACAGCGAGACCTCGGCCTCGTCCAGGCTGACGGGCGCCCCGAGCAGGCGCGGCCCGACGTACTCTACGGCCTTCTTGACCACGGGGCCCACGGACACGACGCCGTAGACGATGACTCCCCCCAGCACGAGCGCCGCGAGGACGATCCAGGTGAGCAGGACCTTTTTCATTGAGAAAGCTCCACAGGCAGGGCGGTTGGGCGGCGGCGCGCCTGGTCCGTGGCGGCCGCGAAACGCAAATAGGATTCAATACCAATTCGGCGCGGAACGCAACCATCCTTCGTGTGACGACGGCGGAAAAACCGCGCCTCAGCCCCGGCGGACGAGGACCGCCCCGGCCACCAGCAGCGCCACGCCCAGCGCCCGCTGCCAGGACAGGTGCTGCACGGGGTAGCCCAGTAGGCCGTAGTGGTCCAGCGCCAGGGAGGCCGCCAGCTGCCCGGCCACCAGCAGGGCGAACATGGCCGTGGCGCCCAGCTTCCAGGCCAGGAACACGGTCATGGTCACGAAGAACGCGCCCAGCAGGCCGCCGCTCCAGTGCCACAGCGGCACGCGGGCCACGGCCCCGGGCCAGGGGGCGCGGGTGGCCAGCATGTAGGCCCCCAGGGCCACGGTGCCCACCAGGAAGGAGACGAAGGAGGCCGTCACGGCATCCCCGGCCCAGGACTCGCGCAGGCGGGAGTTGATGCCCGCCTGCACCGGGCCGGTGGCCCCGGCCACCAGGGCCAGCAGGGCGTAGATCAGGTTGTCCATCTCAGTTCTCCAGAGGATACAGGTCCAGGGCGGCGCGGACCAGGGCCGTGGCCGTGTCCAGCGCCGCGCGGGCCTCGGGTTCGGTCTGCGGGGCGGCGTCGTGCAGGGCCTCGGCCCCGGCGCGCAGGGGCGCCAGCTCCGGGACCAGGGTCGCGGCGCGGCGGAACTGGAAGGCCAGGTCCACGTCGCGCGGCGGGTGCGCCCCGTGCACGGCGTGCAGCCCCTTGAGTGCGGCGATGGCCGCGAACAGGCACAGGTCGCGGCAGCGCATAAGCGCCCCCAGGGCCAGCTGCGAGCGGGCGCGGTCCAGGTAGTCCAGGGCCTTGGCGCGGTATTCGCGGTCCAGCACGCGGGCCAGGTCGGCCGCGGGGTCGGGGTCCACGGGGTGGCGCTCGCGCCAGCCGGGCCATTCGTGCAGCAGCACGCCCTCGCGCGCGGCGGGCCACATCATGGCCCCGGGCACCAGGGCCTCGCGCTGGAAGGCGTCCGGGCTGCGCACGAAGACGTGGGTCTGCATGCCGAAGCGGGCCACGGCGCGCAGGATCTCGCGCTCCACGGCGGCCGGGTCCTCGGCGCGGTCGGTCACGACAACGAAGTCGGCGTCGGAGAATTCGTCCGCGTCGCCGCGGGCGCGCGAGCCGAACAGGATCAGGGCCAGGGGCGAAAAACCGCGCACGATGACGCGGGCCATGTCCCGCACCACGGCGGGCTGGTCTTCGGGGGAGATGTATTTCACGGTCCGGTCGCTCAGGTCGTCAGGCTGCCCCGGTAGGCGTCCCAGGAGTCGATGCGGTAGGCCTCGCACAGGGCGGGCAGCTCGTCCACCAGGCGGAAGGCGAAGTCCGGCCGCAGGAAGTTGGCCGTGCCCACCTGGACCGCCGTGGCCCCCACGAGGATGAACTCCAGCACGTCCTCGGCGCTGGCGATGCCGCCGATGCCGATGACCGGGATGTCCACGGCCTTGGCCGCCTGCCAGACGCACCTGAGCGCCACGGGCTTGATGGCCGGGCCGGACAGGCCGCCGATGACGTTGGCCAGGCGCGGGCGGCGGGTGCGCGCGTCCACGGCCATGCCGGACAGGGTGTTGATCAGCGACAGGGCGTCGGCCCCGGCGGACTCGGCGGCGCGGGCCATTTCGGCGATGTCCGTGACGTTGGGCGTCAGCTTGACGATCACCGGCTTGGACCCGGCGCGGCGCTTCACGGCCTCGGTGACGCGGGCGGCCAGCTTCGGGTCCTGCCCGAAGAGCACCCCGCCCTCGGCCACGTTGGGGCAGGAGATGTTGACCTCCAGCGCGGCGACGGCCTCCTGCTCGGCCAGGTAGGCCGCCAGGTCGCCGAACTCGTCGGCGCCGCAGGCGTAGAGGTTGGCGATGACCGGGGTCTTGTCCCAGGGCAGCATGGGCAGGCGCTTTTCCACGAACTCGCGGGCGCCGATGTTCTGCAGGCCGATGGCGTTGAGCATGCCCGCCGGGGTCTCGGCGATGCGCGGCATGGGGTTGCCGGGGCGCGGCTCGAGGGACAGGCCCTTGACCACGTAGGCCCCGAGTTTTTCCAGGTCGCCGAAGCGCTTGTACTCCACCCCGTAGCCGAAGGTGCCCGAGGCGGTCATGATCGGGTTGTCCAGGGTCAGGCCCGCGAACGAAACTTTCATATCCATGGTCAGGCCTCCCTAGAGGTTGATCTCGTCGGACCAGAACACCGGGCCGCGCGCGCACACGGACAGCGGCCCGTGCTCCTTGTGCTCGGTGACGCAGCCCAGGCAGGCGCCGATGCCGCAGGCCATGCGGTTTTCCAGGGACAGCTGGGCCCGGCCCCCGGCCTCGCCCGCCACCTTGGCGATGGTCTTCAAAAACGGCGGCGGGCCGCAGGCCACGATCAGGTCGTCCGGGCAGTACAGAGGCACCACCTCGCCCAGCAGGGCGATGAACTTGTGCAGGTCGTCCATGCAGGTTTCGCGGTGCGCCTCACAGGTGGTGATGGCCGCCATTTCCTGATACGGATAGCAGTCCAGCGGAGGACGGTGGCCGAAGATCAGGCGCACGGACTCCGGGCGCGGATGGCGCTTGACGTATTCCCAGAATGGGGCGATGCCTATGCCCCCCGCGAGGATCAGGGTCCGGGCCTCTTCCCGGACGGCAAACGCGTTGCCCAGCGGCCCCCAGACGGTCACGGGATCGCCCGGGCGCAGTTGGGCCAGCTTGGCCGTGCCCCGGCCCATGATCTGGAAGAACACGCACACGCCGTGCTCCTCGTCGGCCCTGGTGATGGAGAACGGGCGGCCCATGAGCGGGTCCATGCCGAAGCTCTCGGGGCGGACCATGACGAACTGCCCGGGCTTCCAGTTCTTCCAGGCGGCGTTGTCCCAGCCCGGATGCTCCAGGGCCAGTTCGAAGAAGTCGCCGTCGGCCCCGCCTTTCCCGTAGCGGGTCAGCGCCTTGACCTTCACGTCGTGACAAGCATTTGCAAACATTTGGCGGATTCCTTATTTCCTTCTATAGGCGCGACGCGCGCACGGTGAGCCCATCGGGACACACTACAAGGTTGGTGAGATGATGACAAGCAATCGCCCGGAGATCCTGGCTCCCGCCGGGGACAAATCGGCCTTCCTCGCGGCGCTGGCCGCCGGGGCGGACGCCGTGTACGTCGGCCTCAAGCACTTCTCGGCGCGGATGCAGGCCGACAACTTCTCCGTGGGCGACCTGGCGTCCCTCACGGCCCTGGCGCACGAACGCGGCGCCCGGGTGTACGTCGCCTTCAACACCCTGGTCAAGGCCGGGGACGTGGCCGCCGCCGGGCGCCTGGTGGACAGGCTGGCCCGCACCGTGCGCCCCGACGCCCTGATCTGCCAGGACCTGGCCCTGCCCGAGCTGGCCCGCCAGGCGGGCTACGCCGGGGAGATCCACCTCTCCACCCTGGCCAACGTCAGCCACCAGCGGCCCCTGGCGGAGATCCACGAGCGCCTGGGCGTGTCCCGCGTGGTCCTGCCGCGCGAGCTGACGGTGGACGAGATCCGCGACTGCGCCAAGGCCTGCCCCCCGGGCCTGGACCTGGAGGTCTTCGTGCACGGGGCGCTGTGCTACAACGTCTCGGGCCGCTGCTACTGGTCCAGCTACATGGGCGGCAAGTCCGGCCTGCGCGGGCGCTGCGTGCAGCCCTGCCGCCGCGAATACGAGCAGAAGGGCAAGAAGGCCCGCTTCTTCTCCTGCAACGACCTGGGCCTGGACGTGCTGGTCAAGCCGCTGCTCGCCATCCCCCAGGTGGCGGCCTGGAAGATCGAGGGCCGCAAGAAGGGCCCGCACTACGTGTTCTACGCCACCAGCGCCTACCGCCTGCTGCGCGGCGACGTGGACGACCCCGAGACCAAGAAGACGGCCATGGACCTGCTGGAACAGGCCCTGGGCCGGGCGCGCACGCACTACGGGTTCCTGCCCCAGCGCGCGCACCATCCCGTGGAGACGGACAAGGACACCGGCTCCGGGATGCCCATCGCCCGCCTGGGCGCCGGGCAGGGCAAGAAGCGCCACATCTCCCCGCGCCTGGCCCTGGCCCCCGGCGACCTGCTGCGCGTGGGCTACGAGGACGAGCCCTGGCACCAGACCCTCAAGATCACCCGCGCCGTGCCCAAGAACGGGCGCCTGGACTTCACGGCCAAGGCCGCCCCGCCGCGCCCGGGCACGCCGGTGTTCCTGGTGGACCGCCGCGAGCCCGAGCTGGGCCGGATGGTGGCCGACCTGGAAAAGGAGCTGGCCGCCCTGCCCGCCCCCGGCTCCGGCCCCAGCGAATTCGAGCCCGCGCTGCCCAAGCCCTTCGTGCGCAACAGGAAATCCGGGGTGGTGATCCTCAACGTCAACCGCCGTCCGCCGTCTGGCCTGGCCAAGGGCCTGTCCTCGGCGGTCTGGCTGTCGCCCAAGTCGCTGCTCGCCGGGGCCGCGCGCCACTGGTGGTGGCTGCCGCCGGTCATCTGGCCGGACGAGGAGGCCATGTGGGCCGACGTGGTGCGCAAGGCCCTGCGCGCGGGCGCCACGCGCTTCGTGCTGGGCGCGCCGTGGCAGACCTGTTTCTTCCACATGCCCCCCGAGGCCGCCCGCGAGCAGGCCGACGAGTCACGCCACCTGCGCCGCCCGCTGAAGGGACGCGGCCCCAAGGGCCCCCGCCCGCCGCGCGCGCACAAGACCGAACTCTGGGCCGGGCCGTTCTGCAACGCCTCCAACCCGCTGGCCGTGCAGGCCCTGGCGGAGATGGGCTTCGCCGGGGCCATCGCCAGCCCCGAGCTGGCCCGCGAGGACGCCCTGGCCCTGCCCGAGCACAGCCCGCTGCCCCTGGGCTTCGTGACCTACGGCATGTGGCCGCTGGGCATCACGCGCATCCCGGCCGGGGAGATCAAGCCCGAGAAGCCGCTCAAAAGCCCCAAGGGCGAGACCTGTTTCACCCGGCGCTACGGGCCCAACAACTGGATCTACCCCAACTGGGGCATCGATCTGCGCGAGAAGGAGGGCGAGCTGGCGGCCGCCGGATACGCCCTGTTCGCGCACCTCTTCGAGACCATCCCCCGCGACGTGCCGAAGGCGACCCGCACCTCGACCTTCAACTGGGACCTGACCCTGCTCTGAGGACCGCGCCATGACCAAGCCCAGGCCCAAATCCCCCGCCGACGTCCCCCCGCTGCCGCCGGACACGCGCTACGCCTGCGACGAACGCCTGGAGCACATGCGCCGCTGGTGCATCGAATGCGGCTCGTGCGTGCGCGAGTGCGAATTCCTGCGCCGCCACGGCACGCCCGCGCGGGTGGCGGAAAAGTTCCTGGCCGGGAGCGAGGACCTGGGGCGCACGCCCTTCGAATGCAGCCTGTGCGGGCTGTGCGCGGCGGTCTGCCCGCTGGACCTGGACCCCAAGGCCATGTTCCTGGACCTGCGGCGCAAGGCCGTGCGCCAGGGCCTGGGGCGTTTCGCGGCCCACGCGCGGCTGATGGGCTACGAGGCGCGCGGGGCCTCGCCGCTGTTTTCCTGGTACGGGCTGCCCGAGGGCTGCGACACGGTGTTCTTCCCGGGCTGCACCCTGCCCGGCACGCGCCCGGCGGTGACGCGCCAGCTCTTCGCCCGGCTGGCGGCCACGGTGCCGCGCCTGGGCGTGGTCCTGGACTGCTGCGCCAAGCCCAGCCACGACCTGGGCCGCGAGGAGCGCTTCGGCGCGCTGTTCCCGGAGATGCTGCGCTGGCTGGCGGAACGCGGCGTGCGCCGCGTGCTCACGGCCTGCCCCAACTGCCACAAGGTCTGGACCGCCTACGGCGGGGACATCCGCCCGGTCACGGTCTACGAGCACCTGGCCGCCCTGGGCCCGGGCGGCATCCCGGCGCTGGAGCCCGCGCCCGGCGCCCCGCCCGCCACGACCCTGCACGACCCCTGCCCCCTGCGCCGCGAGGCGGGGGTCCAGGCCGCGGTGCGCGAGCTGGTGCGGGGGCTGGGCCTGTCGCCCAGGGAGATGAAGCACCACGGCGCCAAGACCGTGTGCTGCGGCGAGGGCGGCACCGTGGGCGCCCTGGCGCCGGACCTCTCAGGCGGCTGGGGCGACCTGCGGCGCACCGAGGCGCGCGGCGAGCTGGTGCTGACCTACTGCGCGGGCTGCGTGAACTACCTGGGCGCGCGGATGCGCGCGGCCCACGTCCTGGACGCGCTGTTCTTCCCGCGCCGGACCCTGGACGGCCGGGCCCGGGTGGCCAAGTCGCCCATGACCTACCTGCACCGCCTGCGCCTCAAGCGCTGGTTCCGGCGCCACCTGCGCACGGCCCACGAGCGCACCCGCCCGCGCGGGCTGGCCGGGGGCTGAGCCCGGCCCGGCAGGCAGGCCTAGAAGGTGGCCCCGTTCCAGCCGAACATGGCCCGGGGCAGCTCCTTGAATTCGATGTACACCCGCTCCGGGGGCACGCCCGCGTCCTCGCGCAGCAGCCCGCACAGGGCCGCCGAGAACGTGGGGCAGTCCGTGGCGTCCAGGCCGATGCTCTTGAACTCCACAAAGGCGGCGGCCTCGTCCGAGCCGCCGTAAAGCAGCGCGGCCCCGGCCTCCACGCGGACCATGACCCAGCGCTCGGGCTTGCCCGTCAGCCTGGCGGCCAGGGCCGAAAGCCTGCCCGCCAGCTCGTCCCGCGCCCCGGCGTCCAGGGGCGCGTTGGTCTCCACTCGCACGTACGGCATCTCATTCACTCCCTTGGATGGTGATGGAACCTTCCAGGTACAGCACCGCTTCTCCCCACAGTGCGACCCGGTCCCCGAGGTCCCGGCAGGCAATCTCCCCACCGCGCGCCGAGACCTGTCTGGCAACGAATTCCTTTTTTCCCAGCCGCCTTGCCCAGTACGGCGTGAGCACGCAATGCGCCGAGCCCGTGACCGGGTCCTCGGGCACGCCCACGGCGGGCGCGAAGCAGCGGGACACGAAATCCACGCCCCCGCCGCCCGGCGCGGTGACCACGCAGCCCTCGCAGTCCTGGGCGGCCAGGGCCGCCATGTCCGGCGCCAGGGCCCGCACGGCGGCTTCGTCCTCGTACACGCAGACCAGCTTCCGCCCGGCGCGCAGCACGGCCGACGGCTCGCGGCCCAGGGCCCGGCCCAGGCCCGGCGGCTCCGGGCACGGCGCGGGCGGCAACGCCGGAAAGTCCATGGCCAGCCCCCGGCCCTCGCGGCGCACGGCCAGCCCGCCGCCGGCGGTCTGAAAGCGCACCGCGCTCCCGCCGTAGCCCAGCGGCCCGAAGAGCACGAAGGCCGTGGCCAGCGTGGCGTGGCCGCACAGCGAGACCTCCGCCGCCGGGGTGAACCAGCGCAGGGCGTACTCCCCGCCCGAGCCCGTGAAGAACGCCGTCTCCGAGAGGTTGTTCTCCATGGCCACGGCCTGGAGCACCGGGTCCGGCAGCCAGCGCTCAAGCGGCACCACCGCCGCCGGGTTGCCCGCGAACACGCGCGAGGCGAAGGCGTCCACCTGATACAGCGGCAGGCGCATCTCAGCCCCGCCCGCGGGCGAGTTCGGTATCCTCGTGGGCGTAGGCCGGGGCGCAGCAGCAGAGCACGGCCAGCTCCACCCCGCCGATGTTCTCGATGCTGTGCGGCGTGCCGGGGGCGATGCACACCGTGTCCCCGGGGCCGACGTCGAAACGCTCGGCGCCCAGGGTCATGCGGCCCGTGCCCCGGGTCACGTGATACAGCTCCTCGCTGGCGTGGTGCACGTGGGACGCGGTGGCCGCGCCCGGGGCCAGCGTGGCTTCGGCCAGGCTCTGGGCCCGGTTGCCGTGCACGGCGGGATGCAACAGCTCGCGGATGGTCGAGCCGTCCGTGGTGACGTAGGGGACGATGTCCGTGTAGCGCGTTCTCATGGCCCTGGTATGCCCCATTCGGGCGGGCAAGGAAAGCCGCGCGCGCGCCCGGCGGGCAAAAGAGAAGCGGGGCCTGTGTGGCCCCGCTTCGCGTCGGGTCGTGGACCCAGGGTGGGCAAGGTGCGTCGTGTCGTGTGGGGGCGGAAGGTCCGCCCGGACCGGGTCTTGGGCGTGGGAACCCCGGGCCCGGCTAGCCTCCCAGCAGGGACATGGCCAGGGCGGGCAGGGAGTTGGCCTGGGCCAACATCGCCACCGCGGACTGGGACATGATCTGGTTGCGCACGAAGTTGGTCATCTCGATGGACACGTCGGCGTCGGAGATGCGCGATTCGGCGGCTTGCAGGTTCTCGGACTGCACCTGGAGGTTGGTGATGGTGTTCTCCAGGCGGTTCTGGGTCGCACCCAGCGCGGCGCGGATCTTGTCCTTGGAGATGATGGCCTTGTTGATGCCGTCCAGGGCGTTCTGCGCTGCGGACTGGGTGGAGATGGCATACCCCGCCGTGGTGGCCGAGGTCGAGTTGCCCACGCCCAGGGCCGAGGCCGTGGCGCTGGTGATGCGCACGTAGTAGTAGTCTTCCTTGCTGTCGTTGCCGGAGCCGAAGTGGATCTTCAGCTGGCCGGTGGACGTCAGCCCGGTGCCCGAGTGCGTGGTGTTCGAGAGGTTGCCGTTCAAAAGATAGATCCCGTTGAAGTCCGTGGAGTTGGCGATACGGGTGATCTCCGAGGCCATGGCCTGGTATTCGGAATCGATGACCAGGCGCTGGTCGGAGTTGTAGGTACCCGTGGCCGCCTGCTCCGCCAGCTCCTTCATGCGGATCAGCTTCTCGTCGATGACGCCCAGCGCGCCGTCGGCGGTCTGGATCAGCGAAATGGCGTCGTTGGCGTTGCGCACGCCCTGGTTCAGGGACGCGATGTCCGCGCGCATCAGCTCGCGGACGGCCAGGCCCGCGGCGTCGTCCGCCGCAGTGCCCACGCGCAGGCCCGAAGACAGCCGCCGCACGGACACGCCCAGGTCGCCGAAGGCGATGGACAGGTTGCGCGAGGCGTTGGAAGCCATCAGGTTGTGGTTGATAATCAGAGACATAGCCTTTCCTCCTTGAATTGAAGGGCATCCTTGCCGGGGCAGCCGTCGCCCTAGTCCCCACTATGCGACGGTGAGTTCGCCCCTACCCACTTGCGACACTTATCGGCCTTTATGAGGGGAAACTTTAGGGAAAAATTCCCGGCTCACCGCACTTTTTCCGGATCGGCCCAAAAAATGGCGCTATTCCGGCAGGATGCGCCCAGCAGAAATGTCGCGAAAATCCCGCCCGCCCCGGAGAACACGCCGGAGAGCGCATTGGCGATCGGCC
>CAYUIN010000031.1:5400-11013 GCA_964444695.1 uncultured Desulfocurvus sp. | reverse complement strand
GACATTTCGCCGCCCGAGGATGCCTCGGAATGCTGACTTAGGCGGTAGTTCTCGCTGGAAGGCTGTGCGAATGAGGTCGAGCAACCGAGTGATAGGAGAAGGCAGAAAAGAACGTATCGCACAAGGTTGATGCGCTTCATGGATTCTCCGCTGTCACACGACTGGCCATTTTTATATATGAACGGGAATCACTGTCAAGTAACAGTCGCCTGTCCATTGTGTTGGGCCTGAGCCATGGGCCACGCGAAGCGATACATAACGAACTGCCCCCCCGAAACTGGTCAACTCTGCATTTCAGGGGACAGCTTACTTAAATTCCGGGGACTGCTTACTAAATCCATCACTTCGTTCCAGCCCAGGGCAATCGAGTCTTCCCGCTCGGGCAAGGCGACGAGGAGCGCATGGTGGGGCATCAGGTAATAGGCCAATATTCCTGCCTGAATCTGCAACGTCACCTCGCCATCAGGCCGTATTCAGCCGGGAATCTCTCTCCCTGAAAAACGTCGGCAGACGCCGGTTTTCCCGCTGCGTCGCTCGGTGCGGCTGATCAGCCGCGACAGCTCGTGTGGTCCTTGCCGTAGGGATTCTATATCGAGAGGCATTAGATCGGTCAAATCAGTAGGTTGTTCCCGGAATGACCCGACTCGGGGCGGGGGGGGCGCGCAGAATATTTCGGACTTGATGACGGTCAAGGTCCGCCCGGTCCTTCCGGCGTATGGTCGGTGAGTATCGGGGCTTCGGCTCCGGGACTCCGAGCAATCCCAGGAGGGAGCATGTGGAAGTTGATTCAGGCCGTGACCCGCAATCTCATCGTCGCCATTCCGGCGATGATGGTCCTGGGGTTCGCCTATGGCGTCGCGTTCGATGCGAAGTGGCTGAAGTCCATGATCATCCCGTTCACGTTCCTGATGGTCTACCCGATGATGGTGACCCTCAAGGTGAAGCAGGTCTTCCAGGGCGGGGACTGGCGGGCCCAGGGGCTGACCCAGGTCATCAACTTCGGGATCGTGCCCTTTCTGGCCTACGGGGTCGGACTGGCGTTCTTCGGCGGGCAGCCGTACATGGCCCTGGGCCTGCTGCTGGCCGGGCTGGTGCCCACCAGCGGGATGACCATCTCCTGGACCGGATTCGCGCGGGGGAACATGGCAGCCGCCGTGAAGATGACCGTCATCGGCCTGACCCTGGGCTCGCTGGCCACGCCGTTCTACGTCCAGGCGCTTTTGGGCGCGAGCATCGCCGTGGACGTCGCGGCCGTGATGCGCCAGATCGTCTTCATCGTCTTTTTGCCCATGCTGCTCGGCTTCCTGACCCAGCAGGGCCTGATCCGCAAATACGGCCAGAAGCAGTTCCAGACGCGCATCGGCCCCAGGTTCCCGGCCCTGTCCACCCTGGGCGTGCTGGGTATCGTGTTCATCGCCCTGGCCCTCAAGGCCCGGACCATCGCCGCCGCGCCGGAGATGCAGCTTAGGATCCTGCTGCCCCTGGCCATCATCTACGCCGCGAACTTCATCCTGAGCACCCTGGTGGGCCGGGCGTTTCTGCCGCGCGGCGACGCCATCGCCCTGGTCTACGGCTCGGTGATGCGCAACCTGTCCATCGCCCTGGCCATCGCCATCAACGCCTTCGGGCCCAAGGGCTCGGACGCCGCCCTGGTGGTGGCCGTGGCCTACATCATCCAGGTCCAGTCCGCCGCCTGGTACGTGAAGTTCACCGACGCCCTGTTCGGCCCGTCCGGCGAGGACGCCCCGGCCGAACCCCAGGCCGCCCCGGCGGCCGCCGCCGCCCGCAAGTGACGCCAAGGAGCACGCCATGCTGCCGGAAATACATAACATCCTCTACGCGACCGACCTCTCCGAAAGCGCGCGCCACGCCGTGCGCTACGCCGCCGCCCTGGGCCGGGCCCACGGCGCCCGGGTCACCGTGCTGCACGTGGTCCCGGACGTCGTCCAGACCATGAGCGAGCAGGCGGGCTGGGACATCGAGGAGCATTTCGCCCCGGACCAGTGGGAGCACTTCAACACCACGGTCCGCGACGAGGCCTCCCGCGCCGCGCACCGCCGGGTGCGCGAAACCCTGTACGACTGCCTGCGCGAGGCCCCGGACTGCCCGCTGCACGACGAGGACGTCCTGGTGCGCACGGGCCGCCCCGCCGAGGAGATCCTCAAGGAGTCCCGCAACGGCTACGACCTGCTGGTGATGGGCACCCACGGCCGCCGGGGCCTGGTGGACGCCGTGCTGGGCGAGATCATGCTCGGCAGCGTGGCCGCCCGGGTGGTCCGCCGCTGCGCCGTCCCGGTGCTCACCGTGCGCCTGCCCCGCACGGACGACGGCGACTAGCCGCCCGGGGCCGGGGGCGAACGAAAAGCGGGGCCCGCGAACCGGCGTTCGCGGGCCCTCGCGCGTGCGGCCGGGCGCGCGGCGGGGCATCGTTTCCGCCGATGCCACCGTGCCGTTTCCATAGAGAAAATCGAATGGAAATGCCCGGGGATGTCTCTACGCTGTGGCCAGGTTTCGCGGGGCGCGGCGCGCCGCCCCGCCGGTTGACGCCCGTAGGGGCCCATGCCATAGACTCCGTGTCCCAAAACCGTTGCACCATCTCGCGAGGAACAATGTCCTGGTCCATCTCTCCCGTCGTGGACGACCTGCTGCGCAAAGGGGCCGACCTGGAAGGCCTGAGCGCCGCGGAAGCCGAACTCCTTCTGCACCTCGAACTGGATTCCCCCGAAGTCTACGCCCTGATGCGCACCGCGTCGGACATCTCCCGGCGCACCTTCGGCGACAAGGGCGAGCGCCATTTCCACATCGGCCTGAACGTCGAGCAGTGCCGTTACGACTGCCGCTTCTGTTCGCTGACCCGCGAGGCCGGAGTCTTCGTGGAGCCCGTGGAATTCGGGCCCGAGCAGGTCGTGGCCTGGGCCCGCGAGGCCGAGGCCCAGGGCGCGGACGCCCTGAACATCATGACCACCGGGACCTACGGTTTCGAAAAGCTGCTGGACTGCGGGCGGATGCTCAAGGGTGCCGTGGACGTGCCCCTGGTGGCCAATACCCGCGACATCAGCCACCGCGAGGGCGAGGCCCTGCTGGAGGCCGGGTTCGTGGGCTGCTACCACGCCGTGCGCGCGGGCGAGGGCCGCGACACGCCCTTCAAGCCCGAGGTCCGGCGCCGCACCATCCAGGTCTTTCGCGACGTGGGCCTGCTGTGGATGAACTGCGTGGAGCCCGTGGGCCCCGAGCACCCCAAGAGCGAGTTGGCCGAGCTGATGGTCCTGGCCCGCGAGATGGGCGCGGTGTACTCCGGCGTCATGCGGCGCATCAACTTCCCGGGCTCGCCCATGAGCGCCCACGGCATGATCAGCGAGCGCGAGATGGCCCGCATGGTGGCCGTCAGCCGCCTGGTGATGGGCGCCGTGCCGCGCGCCCACTGCACCCACGAGCCGAACACCGCCGCGCTTATGGCCGGGGCGAACCTGTTCTTCCCCGAGGTGGGCGCGAGCCCGCGCGACCTGCAGACCGACGCCGCCAAGGGGCGCGGCTCGGACCTGGAGCGCTGCGGCCGCATCCTAGACGAAATGGGCCTGGATCCGGCCCTGTCGTCCAACTGTTTCGGCCCCGCGCCCCGGCCCGTGGCCGCTCCCGGCCCCCTGACCCCGAGCCTGCGCCGCGACCCCGGCTGCGGCCACAGCTAGGAGCCCAGGGCCATGCGACGCCCCGTCCGGACCCTTGTCCTGTTGGCCGCGGCCCTGACCGTCGCCGCCGTCGCCCTGGCGGACGGCCCCTGGCGCGTGGGCACCTGGAAGACCGCCCAGACCATCCAGCCCTTCTTCTACCAGGAGGCGGGCGGGGCCCGGGTGCAGGTCTTTCCCTTCACCAACCCGGCGGACCAGAAGGCCGCGCTGCTGGCGGGCAGCCTGGACATCTGCGGCACCACCCTGGCCCACGCCATCGCCTCGGCCTCGCGCGGGGAGCCCGTGGTGGTCGTGGCCGCGCTGTGCAACAAATGCTCGGCCCTGGTGGTGGCCGAGGACGGCCCCGTGCGCGAGGTGGCGGACCTTCGGGGCCGGACCATCGGCTACGTGCCCGGCACCATGCACGAGATCCTGCTGCGCGAGACCCTGAGCCGCGCCGGGCTCGACCCGCAACGCGACGTGCGCCTGGTGCGGGTGGACTTCTTCGACATGGGCACGGCCCTGGCCAAGGGGGACATCGACGCCTTCCTGTCCGGCGAGCCGTTCCCGACCCTGGCCCGGAAGCAGGGCTACGGCCGCATCCTGGCCTACCCGTACTACGACGACACCGTGGGCACCATCAACGCGGGGCTGCTCGTGACCCGCGAGGCCGTGGAAAAACACCCGGCCATGGTCCAGGCCCTGGTGGAGGCCCACGCCAAGGCCACCCGGGCCCTCGTGGCCGACCAGGACGCCTGGCTGGCCCGCGCCGCGACCTTCGGCACGGACCCCGAGGTCCTGCGCCTGGCCGCGCCGAACATGGAACTGGCCTGGGACATGGACGAGGCCTTCGTGCGCCGCGTGGCGGCCCTGGGCAAGCGGATGCTGGCCCTGGGCGTCATCGAGCGCGAGCCGGACTACGAGGCCCTTGTCGACTTGCGCTTCGTCAGGGCATACAAACAAGGACCATGACCCCCGCAGACACCGACCGCCGCACACGCCGCGCCCTGGGCGCCGGGCGCCGCCTGGGCCTCAGGCTGGCCATCCCCCTGACCGTGCTCGGGGTCTGGTCCGCGCTGAGCTACGGCGGGGCGGTCCCGTCCTACATGCTGCCGCCGCCGCATCAGGTGGCGGCCACCCTGTGGGCCTACGTCGCCGCCGAGCCGGGCAGTGCGGCCTATGCCGGGCGCTTTTTCTCCGACGCCGGGGCCAGCCTGCACCGCGTGTTCGCGGGGTTCGCCCTGGCCGCCGCCGCCGGGCTGCCCCTGGGCGTGCTCTCGGGGCGCATCCGCCGGGTGCGGCTGCTGCTGGCCGGGTTCATCGACGGCCTGCGCGCCGTGCCGGGCATCAGCTGGCTGCCCCTGGCCCTGGTCTGGTTCGGCATCGGCTTCAAGACCACCGTCTTCCTCATCGCCCTGGCCGCCTTCTTTCCCATCTACCTGAACACCGCCGCCGGGGTGGCCGCCGTGCCGCCCAATCTGCTGCGCGCCGGGGCCATGCTCGGCCTGTCCCGCCCGGGGCTCTTGCGCCACGTGCTGCTGCCCGCCAGCATGAGCCACATCCTCACCGGCCTGCGCCTGGGCCTGGGCATCTCCTTCGCCTACCTCGTGCTCGGCGAGCTGACGGGCGTGCCCGACGGGCTGGGCGCGGCCATCATGGATGCCCGGATGCTCGGCCGGGTGGACGTGGTCATGAGCGGCATCGTGCTCATCGCCTGCATCGGCCTGGCCTGCGACACCGCCCTGGTGCAGCTGATGCGCCTGGGCTTCGTCAGCGCCCGGAGGCTGTCGTGAGCGCCTGCGCCCTGGAAGCCCGCGACGTCGGCGCCCACTTCGGCTGCCCGCAGGACCCCGTGCTGCGCGGGGTGGACCTGGCCCTGGCCCCCGGCGAGATCGTGGCCCTGCTGGGCCCCAGCGGCTGCGGCAAGACCACGCTGCTGAACATCCTG
>CAYUIN010000031.1:0-5390 GCA_964444695.1 uncultured Desulfocurvus sp. | reverse complement strand
CTTCGCGCCCCCGGACAGCGGCCAGGTGCGCCTGGAAGGCAAGCCCTCGCCCGGCCCCGAGGCCGCCAAGGCCGTGGTCTTCCAGGAGGACGCCCTGTTCCCCTGGCTCACGGCCCTGGGCAATGTGGAATTCGGCCTGCGCGCGGCCGGGGCGCCACGGCGCGAGCGCCGCGACCGGGCCCTTCGGATGCTGGCCCGCGTCGGCCTCGACGGCAGCGCCCACAAGCTCCCGCGCGAGATGTCAGGCGGCATGCGCCAGCGGGTGGCCCTGGCCCGGGTGCTGGTGCTGCGGCCCCGCGTTTTGCTGATGGACGAGCCCTTCGCCGCCCTGGACGCCCTGACCCGCGAGGACATGCACGACCTTTTGCTGGAACTGCACGGCCAGGACAGGCCCGCCGTGCTGCTGGTGACCCACGACGTCACCGAGGCCGCCCGCCTGGCGGACAGGATGCTGGTCCTGGGCCGGGGCCGGGGCATCCTGAAGAGCATCCCCGTGCCCGCGCCGCGCCCGCGCGACGTCCACTCCCCGGAGCTGGTGGCCATCCAGGCCCGCTGCCGCGAGCTGCTGCGCCAGGACAGGACCGAGACGCCCCGCCCGGCGGCCTGCCCGGCCTGAGCCCGGCCACCGGGGCTCGACAGGGCCCGCCCGGCCGGGGTATCCGGTCTTCCCGGCGCCGGGCCCGGCCCGGCCGAACAACCGCGAGGAGCAAACCCGCATGACCGTCCACAAGACCATCTGCCCCTACGACTGCCCCACCTCCTGCGGCCTGCTGGCCCACGTCGAGGACGGGCGCGTGGTCCGCGTCCAGGGCGACCCGCAGCACCCGGCCTGCAAGGGCATGATCTGCGGCAAGATGCGCCGCTACGAACGCTCCATCAACGACCCTCGGCGCCTGCTCACGCCCCTGGTGCGCACCGGGCCCAAGGGCTCCGGGCAGTTCGCCCCCGCAAGCTGGGACCAGGCCGCGCGGACCATTGCCGAGCGCCTGAGCGCCGTCCTGGACGAGGCCGGGCCCGGGGCCGTGCTGCCGTTCTACTATTCCGGCGTGATGAGCCTGATCCAGCGCTTCTGCGGCGACGCCTTCTTCGGCTCCCTGGGCGCCTGCGAGCTGGTGATGACCCTGTGCGCCTCGGCCAAGAGCGCCGGGTACAAGGCCGTGATGGGCGCCACCGGCGGGCTGGACCCGCGCGAGCTTGAGCACAGCGACCTGCTGCTGGTCTGGGGCGCCAACGTCCGGGCCACGCGCCTGCAGACCATGCCCGACCTGCGCACCGCGCGGCGCCGGGGCGTGCGCGTGGTCCTGGTGGAGGCCTGCGCCGAGGAGATGGCCGCCCACTGCGACGAGACCCTGCTCGTGCGCCCCGGCACCGACGGCGCCCTGGCCCTGGCCATGATGCACGTCCTGGACGCCGAGGGCCTGGCCGACGCCGCCTTCCTGCGCCAGCACGCCCAGGGCTACGAGGACTTCCGGGCCACGCTGGGCGCCTGCACCCCGGCCTGGGCCGAGGGCGTCTGCGGCGTCCCGGCGGACAGGATCGTCGCCCTGGCCCGCGAGTTCGGCGCGGCCGGGGCCCCGGCCATCCTCCTGGGCAGCGGCAACTCGCGCTACGGCAACGGGGCCATGACCGTGCGCCTGATCACCATCCTTTCGGCCTTCACCGGGGCCTGGGGGCGGCCCGGCGGCGGGCTGTGCGGCTGCTCCCCGGGCGGCGGCGCCTGCGTGGACATGGCCCGCGTCACCCGCCCGGACCTGCGCCCCGCGCCCGGACGGCGCGTGAACATCAACCAGCTGGCCTCGGCCCTGGACCCGGACGGCGAGACGCCCGTGCGCTACCTGCACGTCTACGGCTCCAACCCCGTGGCCTCGGTCAGCAACCAGAACGGCGTCCTGCGCGGGCTGGCCCGCGAGGACCTGTTCACCGTGGTCCATGAGCGGTTCATGACCGACACCGCCCGCTGGGCCGACGTGATCCTGCCCGCCACCTTCTCCGTGGAGCAGGCCGACTGCTACGCGGCCTACGGCTACGCCACCTTCGCCGCCGCGCCGCGCCTGGTGCCGCCTCCCGGCCAGTGCCGGAGCAACTGGGACATCTTTCGCCTGCTGGCCGAGGCCATGGGCCTGGACGACCCGCATTTCCGGCGCACGGAAGAGGACCTGCTGGCCGAACTGCTGGCCCACCCGACCCCGCTCCTGGCCGCCGTGCCCCAGGCCCAGCGCGCCGCCCTGGCCACTGGCGGCGCCGTGTCCCTGCCCTTTGCGGACCACACCGCCTGGCGGACCCCGTCGGGCATGATTGAGATCGTCAACCCCGCCGAGCCCGAGCCCATGCCGCGCTACATCCCGCCCCACGGCGGGGCCGAGGCGCTGCGGCTGATCGCCGTGCCCAGCTCCTGGACGCTCAATTCCATCTTCCTGGAACGCGACGACCTGGTGCGCTCGCGCGGGGCCATGGAGCTGCTGCTGCATCCGGACGACGCCGCCGCGCGGTCCATCGCCGACGGAGACGCGGTCCTGGCCCGCAACGACCAGGGCCGGGCCACCTTCCGCGCGCGCCTGACGCCCCTCGTGGCCCCGGGCACCGTGGCCGCCGTGGGCGTGTTCACCAGGGACCAGGCCCCGGACGGCTCCCTCGTCAACGCCCTGCACCACGAGCGGCTCTCCGACCGGGGCGAGGCCACGACCCTGAACGACAACACCGTGGAGGTCGAGCGCCTTTGATCCCCGCAGGCCGCCCCCTTTTCCCCCGCCCGGCCCGCGCGGCCAGGCCCCGGCGCCCCAAGGCCACCGGCGGGAACCCGCAAGGCCGCGCCCCGGGGTTGCGGTTTGATGCAAAACCAGGGTATTGGGGCCGGAGCGCGGGTCCGCGCCGAGTGGCACCACCTTTCACAGCCTGACGCCCGATGACCGCACCGAGAGCTTCCGCCACCGTTTCCCACATCGCCCCCGGAGCCATCCTGCCCCGGCTGGCGGCCTGTCTGGTCGCCCTGGCCCTGGTGCTGTCCCTGGCCGCACCGGCCCACGCCGCCTCGCGCCAGGAGCTCTACGACAAGGCCCTGGATTCCTTCAAATGGATCCTGGAAAAGGAGTCGCGCGCCGGGCGCCGCGACCTGTGGCTCAAGGTCCA
Source organism: uncultured Desulfocurvus sp. (assembly GCA_964444695.1). Lineage (GTDB taxonomy): Bacteria > Desulfobacterota > Desulfovibrionia > Desulfovibrionales > Desulfovibrionaceae > Desulfocurvus. The sequence goes on along the minus strand of CAYUIN010000031.1, from coordinate 2,264 downwards.
CGACCGCTTCGACGACCTGCTGCGCGCAGGCACAGACACCAGCTACGCCCCCAAGGCCCTGTACTACATGGGCCGCTGCTACGAGGAACTGGCCCGCCGCTCCGGCCTGGCCTCCGACGCCCGCCGCGCCGTGGACTACTTCCAGCGCGCCGCCAAACGCTTCGCCCCCGGGCACTCCTGGACGGACGACTGCCTCTACCGGGGCGCGGAACTGACCTTCATGCGCCTGGGCGACGGCGCCACCGCCGCCCGCGACCTGCGCCGCCTGCTGGCGGACTATCCCGGCGGCGATCAGGCCGGGCCCGCCGCCACCCTGCTGGCACGCATCAGCGGCGCCCCGGCCCCGGCCCCGGCACAGACCCCGGTACAGACAAAGACACAAGCCGCCCCCGCCGCTCCCACGGCCTCGGCCGCCCCCGCCACGCCCAGGACCAAGGCCCCCGCCGCAGCCAAGGCCGCCTACGACCGCGCCCTGGCCGAATTCCGCTCCCTGCGCCGCACCAAGAACCCGACCCGCGAACAGTTCACCCGCCTCGCCGCCGAGTTCCGCAGCGTGTTCCACTCCGTACCCCGCACCACCCTCGGCGCCCGCGCGGCCTACTTCACCGGATACACCTACGACGAACTGGGCCAGCGCTCCGGACGCCAGGACGACTTCCAGCAGGCCGCCGAATACTACGGCCGCGCCGCGGACCTCTTCGACGACAAGGACTCCTGGCGCGACGACGCCATCTACCGCGCCTCCGAAGTCCGCTACCACCGCCTCGGCGACGAGGACCAGGCCTACGCCGACCTGCTGCTGCTCACCGCGCAGTACCCCGACGGCGACATGGCCGCAGACGCCAAGGCCCTGATGCGCGAGATGGATCAGGCCCGGGCCCAGGCCATGCCCGCCCCCGAAGGCCCCTCCGGGAGCCAGGTGCCCACACCGCCCGAAACCATGGGCGCGGGCTCCTTCTCCGGCCCCCCGGGCACCGGCGTGCTCACCGGCATCCGCTACTCCAACGGCGACGACTTCACACGCATCGTCCTGGACCTCTCCAGCGCCGTGAAGTTCAGCGACGCCCGGCTGCCCGCCGATCCCTCGCGCGGCAAGTCCAGCCGCATGTACGTGGACCTGGACAAGACATCCCTGGCCCGCAACCTGAACCGCGACTACGAGGTCAAGGGCGGCTTCCTGCAAGGCATCCGCGCCGGACAGAACACCCCCAGCACCGCCCGCGTCGTCCTCGACTTCGAAGACCAGCAGGAATACCACATCCTGACCCTCGAAGACCCGTACCGCATCGTCATCGACGTCTTCGCCTCCAAGACCGTGGCCCAGGACCAGCAGGCCGAACGCACCCCGCGCCGCGCCCCCGCCGCCGCCCCCGCCGCCAAGAACGACGAGGAACGCACCCCCGGCAAGGCCGAGGCCAAGACCGCCAAGGACGTCCTGGCCCAACTGGGCATGACCATCCGCACCGTGATGATCGACGCCGGTCACGGCGGCCGCGACCCCGGCGCCCTGCAATACGTCCGCACCAAGGACAAGAACGGCAAATACAAGAAGACCATCCGCACCATGGAAAAGGACGTCGCCCTGCGCGCCGCCCGCATCCTCGGCAAGACCCTGGAAAAACGCGGCTACCAGGTCCTCTACACCCGCGCCGACGACACCAAGATCCAACTCGAGGACCGCGTCCTGGCCGCCAACATCAAAAAGGCCGACCTGTTCGTCTCCCTGCACTGCAACGCCAACAATTCCAACACTGTGCGCGGCTTCGAGACGTACTACCTGGGCAAGGCCCGCAACGACATCGTCCTGCGACTGGCCGCCAAGGAAAACAACGTCGACCCCGTCAAGATCAGCGACACCCAGAAGATCGTCATGGACCTCGTGCACAGCTTCAAGATCGGCGAATCCAAGATCCTGGCCTCGCACATCCAGTCCAAATGCGTCTCCGGGCTGACGCGCAAATACAAGGGCATCATCGACCACGGCGCCCGCTCCGCACCGTTCTTCGTGCTCATCGGCGCCAAGATGCCCGCCGTCCTCGTGGAAATCGGCTACATCACCAACCCCACAGAGGCCGACCTCCTGCGCACCGACGCCTACCTCCAATCCGTCGCCGACGGCGTCGCCTCCGGCATCGACACCTACCGCCAGGAACTCCAAACCGCCGGGCTGTAGCCCGCCCAGGCCGGGCGACCCTGTGGGCCGAGGGGGGGCGTGTGCCTCCGGCGGTTGGGCTCCGCCCAAACCCGGCAGGGCTCTGCCCTGC
>CAYUIN010000030.1:0-11039 GCA_964444695.1 uncultured Desulfocurvus sp. | reverse complement strand
GCCCTTAAGCCGCCGGAGGCAAACATCCTAACGCCGGGCACCCGCCCCGCCGTCGCCTCCTCCTGCGCCCGCCTCGCGGCGTCCGTCAGGGTTCGTCGGTCTTCTTGACGTAGTAGCGGTCGTTTTCCTTGCCGATTTCCAGGCCGTATTGGGTCACGGTGGTGTACAGGGGGCGTCCGAAGAGGAAGTTCATTTCCTCTTCGCCGGCCTCGGTACGGTCCGCGAAGGCGGAGCGGAAGGCGGCGTCGTAGGTGATCTTGTTGACGAGGTCCTGTCCGGCCTGGACGTCTCCGCCCAGGAAGGCGAGGGCCAGTTTTTCGACCTCGGCGTAGGAGCATTCGCTCTCGTGGGCCTCGATGATCTCGCGCAGGGCGCTGCCTTCGGGGGCCAGGTCGGCGCGGGAGATGCGGTCGTTCTTGTACATGGCCTTCAGCTCGTCGGGGGACCAGCAGTTGAAGGCGCGGCACTCGGCGGGCCTGTCCTCGTAGATGGTGCAGCATTTCCGGTCGTCGTCGTAGAACAGGCAGGTCCAGCGGTTGCCCTGGCCGCGCACCTTGACCATCTCTTCGGTCAGGGGCAGCAGGCCGCCTTCGATCATCTCGTCCACGAACTCGCCCCGGCGCAGGGTGAAGACCTGGCTGTAGGCCAGCACGCCGCGCTCGAAGAGCACGAGGTCCTGGCGGTGCAGGGTCGGTCCGCCCTTGTCGCAGCAGTGGCCGCAGCGTTCGCAGCGGGTGCGTTTCTTGATTTGTTCGAGCTCGTCCACGGGGTCCTCCTGGTCTGTGGTCTGGTTGGCCGCGTGCGGCGTCCAGAACGGGTATCCTAACGCGGGGGCGCGGGCAAGGGCAAGCCGTGGTGCGCTGTGGTGGAAAATGGGCTCCGGACGCGCGAAGGCCCCGCCGGGCGGGTGCGCGGCGGGGCCTTCGGGTCGCGGCCGGGGGCGGCCCCGGCGCGGCGGGGTCTAGTCGTGGTCGTGCTTGTGGTCCGCGTCTTCGTGGGCGTGGTCCGCGTCGCCGTGGTCGTGGTCGTGGGCGTGGACGTGGTGGTGATGCCCGTGGCAGTGACCGCCCTCGCCCTCGTGGTGGTGGACGTGACCGCCCTCGCCGTGGTGATGGTGGTGCACGTGGCCGCCTTCGCCGTGGTGGTGATGGTCGTGCCCGTGGACGTGGTGATGATGCTCGTGTTCGTGGTCGTGCTCGTGGCAGTGCTCGTGGCTGTGCACCTCGCCGTCGTGACCGTGCTCGTGCTCGTGGCAATGGACGTGGCCGTGCCCGTGGACGTGCACGTGTTCCTCGTCGTGTTCGTGATCATGCTCGTGATCGTGCTCGTGGCCGTGTTCGGCCAGGAACTTGGCGTACTTGCTGCTCTTCTTGGGGCCGCAGCCGCAGTTGGTACACATGGGCGCTCTCCTTGCAGTGCGATGAATTTGGCCCCACGGTAGCGCAATCCGGGGCCGGTGTCACCTTTTTAGATTCAGTATGCCCTATTCCGCTCAGGGGAATTCCAGCAGGGAGCCCACGCCGATTTCGCGCACGGGGCAGGCCTGGGCCAGGGCGATCTTGGCGGCCAGGTCCGTGCAGTGGCAGGGGGCGAGGCATTCCAGGTCCAGGGCGGCCAGCCAGGCGGCGGTGGCCGCGAGGCGCGGGGCCGGGGCGTCCAGCAGGTGCAGCCCGCCGATGACGGCCCGCACGCGCTCCCGACCGGTGACGGCCCGGGCGTGGGCCACGGTGTTGCAGACACCGGCGTGGGCGCAGCCGGTGAGCACCACCAGTCCCGAGGGGGTGTCGCAGGCCAGGGCGGTGTCGTCGGGCACGAGGTCCGGCGAGCCGTCCTCACGGCTGCCCATGGGCGGGGCGGCCTCGAAGTCCAGCAGGCGGGGGATCTCGCCCAGGAAGGTCAGGCCCGGGGCCAGTTCGCGCGGGCCGGGCTCGGGGACGGTCTCGAAGTGCCGGGCGGCCTTGTCCCAGGTCAAGGTGGCGCCGATCTGCGGCAGGCCGTGGCAGGAGCGGGATTCCAGGGCCGCCGGGTGCGCCGCCAGGCGCGGGCGCGGCACGCGGCGGCCGCGTTCCGTGGCCAGCAGTTGCAGGCGGATCAGGGCGTCCAGGCCCCAGGTGTGGTCCAGGTGGCCGTGGGACAGGGCCACCCAGTCCAGGCGGGTCAGGTCCTCGCCCATGGCGGCGGCGTTGCGGGTCAGGACGTCGGAGTAGCCCGCGTCGAAGAGCACGCGTGTCTCGCCGTGTTCCACGAGCAGGGCCAGGGCCGGTTCGGCCAGGAAATAGCGGTCGATGAGGGTCTGGTTGTCCACCAGGACGCGGATGCGCACCGGGGTGCCTCCTTGGGTTGCGGCGGCGGGCGGGCCGCCCGGGGCTGGTCAAATCCGGGGGGAATGCTTACACTCGCTGCTCCAAAAGACAAGGTTCCGGCCCGCGAGGCGGCCCGGAAATCGGCCCGGAAGACGACCCGCACACGGCCCCCGGCACAGCCCCGGCAGGGCCCGCAAACGCCAGCCAGTCCAGGGAGGACCAAGGCATGTTCGATACCAACTACACCCGCATCGCATCCCAGGAATTGAAGCAGTGGATGGACGAAGGCCGCGAGTTCGTCCTTTTGGACGTGCTGCCGCCCGAGGTCCACGCGGCCCGGCGCCTGCCCGGCGCCCGCAGCGCCTGCGTGTACGAGGTGGTCTTCCCGGACCACGTGGCCGCGGCGGGCTGCGCGGACAAGTCCGTGCCCGTGGTGGTCTACGGCGAGGACAACGAGACCCGCGACGCGGCCGAGGCGGCCTCCAAGCTGGTGCGCCTGGGCTTCGCCAAAGTCTACCTGCTGGCGGGCGGCGTGGCGGACTGGCTGCGCCTGGGCCTGCCCACCGAGGGCACGGGCGCGCTGCCGGACGACCACCGCTCCCTGCCGCCGGACGGCAGCTGGTCCGTGGTGCCGGACGAGAGCGTGATCCACTGGACCGGGCGCAAGCCCGGGGGCATGCACTGCGGCACCCTGGCCGTGTCCGGCGGGACGCTGCGCATCGTGGACGGCAAGGTCGGCGGCGAGTTCACGGTGCCGCTGGCGTCCTTGAAGGACGACGACCTCACGGACCCGGGGCTCAGGCAGATCCTGGTGCGCCACCTGCTGTCCGACGATTTCTTCTTCGCCGAGCGCTACCCCGAGGCGGTGTTCAAGGTGGAGCAGGCGGAGTTCATCGACGGGGTGACGCCCGGCGCGGTGAACTACCACGTGCGCGGCGAGCTGTACCTGCGGGGCCGGGCGGAGATCCTGGCCTTCCCGCTCACGGTGCAGCCCGTGGACGGGGGCATCGCCGCCGAGGCCCACTTCGACCTGGACCGCACGCGCTGGGGCGCCATCTACGGCTCGGGCCGCTTCTTCCGGCACCTGGGCATGCACCTGGTCAACGATCTGGTGAGCCTGCAGGTGCGCATCACGGCCCGCTGAGCGCGGGCCGCGCCGCGTCAAACTTGACCAAATCGGTTGCCATTGGCGGCCGAACCGGGATAGAAAGGGACAGGACCACCAACAGGAACGACCACCATGCCGCGACCCGCCCTTTTCCGCCGTCTGCTCCCGGCCTGCCTGCTGGCGCTGGCCCTGGCCGCCTGCGCCCCGGGCGCCGGGAACCAGGCGACCCCGCCCCCGCCCGGGGCCGCGCTGCGCGCCCAGCGGACCCTGGACCTGGCCGCCGGGACCGTGGAGCTGCTGCTGGGCGGCGAGCAGGGCGAGGCGCTGCGCATGGCTCTGGCCTCGGCGCGGGCGGTGCTTGTGGCGCCGCGCGTGGTCAAGGCCGGGTTCCTGCTCGGCGGCACGGGCGGGCATGCGCTGGTCGTGGCGCGCGGCGAGGGCGGCGCCTGGGGCGCCCCGGCCTTCGTGCGCCTGTCCGGCGGCAGCGCCGGGTTGCAGGCGGGCGTGTCCGAAACGGCCTTCATCCTCGCCGCGCAGGACGAGCCCACCCGCGACGCCCTGCTCCAGGACGGCTTCGCCTTCGACGCCGAGGCCCTGGCCGCCGCCCCGGGCCGGGGCGGGGAGCGTCAGGCCTCGTCCATGACCTACGACGGCGGGGCCGCGTATTTCTCCGTGGTCGACGGGCTGTTCGCCGGGGTCGCCCTGGACGGCACGGCCCTGTTCGCCGACACCGAGGCCAACGCCGCCGTCTACGGCCCCGGGGCCACGCCGCGCTCGGTCTGCCTCGGCCCCGCCGCGCCGCCCGCCTGGGCCGCCCGGCTACTGGACCTGTTGCCCCCCTCCTCCCGCTGAACCACACCACACGCATGGCCGGACATCGCACCGCACGCACCGCCGCGCCGCCTTGGCGCCTCCCGACCCCGGTCCGTCCCCTGCCCCCGCGAGGCCGCACCCGATGATCCGCAAGCTCCCCGTCCCCGCCCTGCGCCTGGGCATGTACGTCGTGGACACGGGCCTGTCCTGGGTGGACAATCCCTATCTTTTCGCCGAACCGGGCGAACTGGACGAAGGGCTCCTGGATCGCATCCGCGACGAGGGCTACAAGGAGGCCTTCGTGGACACGAACCAGGGCGGCTACGACTGGATGCTGCCCACCGGGGGCAGCGACGAGCAGCGCGTGCGCGACGGGCTGGCCGGGACCACGGGCGGGCGGCGGCGCGAGCGCGCGCCCCTGGGCCGGGAGGTGGAAAAGGCCCGCGCCCTGTACGACGACTCCCTGAACCTGGCGCGGGACTTCATGACCGGCGTGGCCCAGGGCGGCGAGGTGGACTACGAGCGGGCCGGGGCCTTCGTGGAGGAGGTCATCGGCAGCGTGACGCGCAACCCGGACGCCATGGTCAGCCTGACCAAGCTGCGGTCCTTCGACGAATACACCTACACCCACTGCGTGAACGTCGCCGTGCTGGCCACGGCCTTCGGGGACTTCATGGGGCTGGGGGAGCGCGAGCTGCGCGACCTGGGCACGGCGGCCCTGTTCCACGACCTGGGCAAGGCCCTGGTGCCGCAGGACATCCTGAACAAGCCCGGCAAGCTCACGGACGAGGAATTCGAGCAGATGAAGCAGCACCCCGTGCGCAGTTTCGGGGTCCTGCGCAAGCGGGGCGAGGACGTGCCGCCCGCCGTGCTGCGCGGCATCGTGGAGCACCACGAGAAGTTCAACGGCAAGGGCTACCCGCGCGCCCTGGGCGGGGAGAACATCCACCCCTTCGCCCGGCTGATCGCCGTGGCCGACGTGTACGACGCCCTGTCCAGCCGCCGGGTGTACAAGCCGCCCATGAGCCCCAACAAGGCCCTGACCATCATCTACGGGATGCGCGGGCAGGACTTCCATCCCGGCCACGCCGAGCGGTTCATCAAGTTCATGGGCATCTTCCCCGTGGGCAGCCTGGTGCGGCTGTCCAGCGGCGAACACGGGGTGGTCGCGGGGTCCAACCCGTCGGCCCCGCTGCGGCCCACGGTGATCGTGGCCTGGGACCACGCCCTGAGGCCCCGGGCCCGCGTGACCGTGGATCTGGCGGCGGACTCGCCCGCCTCGAAGCAGCTGAAGATCGAGACCTGCGTGGACCACGAGCCGCTGGGCATCGACCCGGCGGAGTTGCTGGTCACGGTCTGAGGCGCGCGGCTCCGGCCACGGGCCGGGGCCCGGGGTCCTGGGACGGCTCTGGCCCGGCGCCCACGGGCAGGCCGTCCTGCCAGGTCGGGCGGCCCCGCTCGTCCACCAGCCGCGGGATCATGACCACCATCCCCAGCGTGAACCAGAACGGCTCCATGATCCGGCCGATGATGAAGGTGTTGGCCGACAGGCCGTGCACCAGCAGCCCGGCGAAGCCCACCAGGTAGCCCATGGCCAGGCCGCGTTCCAGCTCGTCGCGCGCGCGGCGGAAGACGCCCAGGGCCAGGGACCAGGCCCGGTACAACAACAGCCCGAACAGCAGCAGCCCCACCAGCCCGGTCTCGATGACCACCCGGAAGTACTGCCCGTCGATGAACCGGTAGCCCGTGACGCCGTAGCCCAGGATGGGATGTTCCAGGACGTCCCCGGCCACCTCCTTCCAGCTCTTGATGCGCTCCGAGGCCGAGGTGTCGAGCTTGACGCCCATCACCTCCTCCACGTCCTTGCGCGCCAGGCCCTGTTCGAAGGTGTATTCCACGCGGTCCTTGGCGATGTCCGGCGCCAGGAGGACCACCAGGACGAAGCCCAGGCCGGCCAGGCCCATGGCCAGGACCTTGCGCCGGGTGAACAGCACGAAGGCCCCCGCCGCGCCCACCAGCCCCAGGTACGACCCGCGCGAGCCGGTGTGCAGCAGCGGCACCAGCGCCAGCAGCACCGTCAGCCCGTAGAACACCCGCCGCCTGGTGTCCGCCGTGTTGAAGAACAGGCACGAGGCGTAGGCGACCATGAACACCAGGTAGCCGCCGAAGGTGTTGGGCTCGCCCTTGTCGCCCTCGAAGGGCGCGGTGATGCGCCCGCCCATGGGGATCTGGGCGATGCCCGCCAGCGAGGCCACAAGGCAGGTGGCCAGCATGGCCCACACGAAGACCCCCAGGTCGCGCCGGGTGCGCAGGTGGTTGACCACCATGAAGTACACGTACATGTACTCGAAATACTTGAGAACGAAGAAGAAGGTCGTCTTGAGACTGACCCTGTCGAAGACCGCTCCCAGGCCCGAGCTGAGCACGCAGACCAGGGTGTACAGGGCGATGGGCCCGTTCATGGGCGTCTTCAGGAACAGGCCGAGCTGCTTGTTGATGGCCATCTTGGCCAGCCAGGAGAAGCCGACCACCACCAGCACGAAGTCGTTGATGCGCAGGGTCACGCCCCGGCCCAGGGCGGCCTGGCTGGTCAGCCCGCCGATGTTGAACTCCGGGCCCAGGAGCATGGAGAAGATGATGATCAGGAGGGCGGCCCGCGTGCTGAACAGGCAGACCACGAAGAGAATGATGGCCGCGCCGAAGGCCATGGCCTTGACGGCCGAGAGGTGGGGCAGCAGCAGCGCGAAGGCCAGGATGCACGGCAGCAGGATCAGCAGCGGCAGGGCCAGCTGCAACAGGGAGGGCCCCGGCCCCTGGCCCCGAAGTCCCGCGTTGTGTGCCATGGGCGCCTCGCCTGGGCCCCGCGCGCGGCGGGGCTAGTAGTACTTGAAGGCCTTGAAGTCCTCGAAATCGGCCGTGGCCCCGGCCTTCATGCCGTTGAGCACCACGCCCACGAGGTTGGACTTGACGCGCACCAGCTCGCCCGAGGCCCGCTTGAGCAGCTCCTTGGACACGCCGCCCACGCGGTAGACCATGAGCACGCCGTCCACCAGCGTGCCCAGCACGGAGAGGTCGGCGGTGGACAGGATGGGCGCGGTGTCCAGGATGACCACGTCGTATTCGCCGCGCACCTCGGCCAGGAACTCGCCCAGCAGCTTGGACTCGATCAGCTCCGAGGGGTTGGAGTACATGCTCCCGGCGGTGATCAGGTGCAGGTTGTCCAGGCCCGGGGTGGTCATCACGTCGTCGATGCTCATCTCGCCGACCATCAGGTCGGTGATGGTCTTGATGGCGTCGCGCCAGGAATAGTTGCCCAGCAGGATGTCCGTCAGGCCCGGGCTGTTCTCCACGCCGAAGGCTTCGGAAACCATGGGCTTTCTGAGGTCCGCGCCCACCAGCAGCACGCGCTTGCCCGCCTGGGACATGCTCACCGCCAAGTTGGAGGAGACCACGGTCTTGCCCTCCTGCGGGGTGGAGCTGGTCACGGCCAGGGTCTTGATGTCGCGCTCCTTGCCCAGGAACTGGACGTTGATGCGCAGCGAGCGGAAGCTCTCCGAGACCATGGACTTGGGCACGAAATGCGAGACGAGGTGCATGGAGTAGCGCAGGGCCGAGTTGTCGCCGCCGCGCACCCGCTCGGCGCGCAGCATCTCGCGGACCTCCTTGATGCCCTCGTCGGGGATCACGCCCACGACCTTGGCGCCCACGGTCTCCTCGACCTCGTCGGTGGCGCCCACGGAGGTGTCGAAGGCCTCGCGCACCAGGGCCGCGATCATCCCGATGATCAGGCCGATGAACACGCCGATGGAGGCGATGGGCACGACCTTGGGCGGGTTGGTGGGCGTCGCGGGCAGGAACGCGGGCTTGACGATGCGCACTTCCTCGGGCTTCTCGGCCTGGCGCAGTTCGGCCTCGCGGTTCTTCTCCTCGAGCATCGCCACCTGGTTGTTGTAGGACTCCACGCGGCGGTTCAGGCGGTCGTAGGTCAGGCGGCGCTTCATCAGCTCGTTGACCTTGTGCTCCACGTCGGCCACGGACTGCACGGCGCGCTCGCGCTGGGCGTCGAGGTTGGCCCGCTGGGCCTGGAGCACGACCATCATCTTGCGCGCGGTCTCCACCACGCGGCGGTTCAGCGCGATGACCGTGGGGTGGTTGTAGGTGTATTCCTCGAGCAGGCTCTCGCGCCGCAGCAGCTCTTCCACCAGCTGGCCGCGCACGGCCTCGTATTCCTTGTTGGCGTAGTTGGAGAACAGGTCCGAGCCGTAGCCCGCCGGGTTCTCCACGAAACGCTCCAGGCGCAGGACCAGGGCGCCCAGCTCCGTGCGGGCGGTCTCGTATTCCTGCACCTTGGCCTGCATCTCGCGCATCCTGGTCAGCAGGCTCTCGCCCTGGAGGTCGATGGACACCAGCTGGTTGGCGCGGGTGAACTCGTTGAACTCGTCCTCGGCGTCGCGCAGCAGGGTCCGGGTCTTTTCCAGCTCCCCGGCCAGGTAGGACAGGGCCTTTTCCTGACGGCGGCCCTGCTCCTTCAGGTACAGGTCCTTGTAGGTCAGGGCCACGGTGTCCGCGGCCTGCTGGGCCATGCGCGGGTCGGAGTCGGTGACGGAAATGTTGATGATGTTCGTGTTGCGCTCGCGCCAGATGCGCACCCGCTGGCGCAGGCCGTCGATGATCTGGGCGTACTGGGTGTGCTCCTGGAGCTGCCCGGTGGTCAGGTTCTGGGGCACGAGGCCCAGGCGGGCCGCGACCTCCTGCATCACCTGGTAGTCGCTCATCAGCGAGATCTGGGCCTGGAGCGTGGTCTCCGGGTTCCAGGTCACGGTCTCGTCGTACAGGCCCTCCACGGGCTGGTCGCGGTTGAACTGCACCGAGCAGGTGGACTCGTACAGCGGCGAGGGCCCGAGCAGCACGGAGAAGGCCCCGCTGGCCAGGCCCAGCAGGACCGTGGCCGCAAGCACGACGAGCTTGCGCTTCTTGAAGATGCGCCAGTATTCGCGCAGGTTGACGTCGTACTGTTCCATGGCGGCTACCTCTTCTTCTCGTCGAGCTTCAGGTACTCGCGGTAGAAGAAGGCGTCCTGGGTATTGCGGGGGTATTCCAGCACGAAGTCCAGAAGCGCCGTGTGGGTGGCGATCCACTCGTTGATGTCGCCGATGCGCTGGCGGGGCACGTAGACCAGGTCGCCCTCGCGCAGGGCGATGTTCTGCGACAGGTCGCCGCGCTCCAGCAGGGCGTCCACGTCGGCGCTCATGATGAGCGGCTTGCCCCCGGCGGGGTCGGCCCGCACGATGAGCGTGGACTGCTCGTAGGCCAGGGTGCCGGGCATCCCGGCGGCGGCCAGCGCGGCCAGCAACGTGTCGGCCCGGCGCACGTCGTACACGCCCTGCTTGGCCACCTGGCCCATCACGTAGATCTTGCGCCCGCCCTCGGGCAGCTCGGGGATGTCCAGCACGTCGCCGTCGTCCATGACCACGTTCAGCCAGTCCTCGCCCTGTTCGATGATGTCGAAGACGTTGATGTCGTAGGACTTGCCTTCGCGGATCAGGCGTACGTTGCGCAGGTCGGCGTTCTGGGTGTAGCCGCTGGCCCGGGAGATGAGCTCCACCAGCGTGGTGCGCCCGGTGAGCGTCACCTTGCCGCTGGGCAGGGCCACGCCCTGGGTGTCCTGCCTGAGCGAGGCCACCTCGCCCAGCAACGAGGCGCGCTTGCTGTTGAACTCCTTGACCAGCACGTCCAGGCGCGGGTGGCGCAGGTAGTCCTTGAGGCGCTCGGTGAGCTGTTCGTCCACCTCGGTGGCCGTCAGCCCCGTGACCATCAGGTCGTCCACGAAGGAATAGGAAATCAGCCCCCGGTTGTTGACCACCACCTCGGTGACCTTGATCTCCTCACCCATGCGGGAGGTGATCTGCAGGATGTCCAGCGGCCCGATGCGGTATTCGGGCAGCCCGCCCACGGTCTTGAAGACCTTGTTCTCGGTGACGCGGCTCATGCGCGACAGCTCGGCCCACTCGGCCTGGGTGCGCTCGGCCACGGCCGCGCGGTCCACCTTCAGGGCCTGGACCTCGTTCACGGGCACGCCCTTGACCGCCGAGGTGCCGCAGCCCCACAGGGCGGGCGCCAGGGCCAGGGCCAGGGCCAGGGGAAGCATGAAGATCCGGCGGCTCACGACGCGCCCTCCTGGTCGGGGCCCTCGTCGTGGACCACGGTCCCGGCGGGCTCCGGGGCGATCTCGCCCTCGCCCACGGCCTCCACGATGTGCAGCAGCGGGAAATTGGAGAGGTGGATGATCTTGGGCCGGTCCTTGCGCTTGCCCAGGCCGTCGAAAAGCAGCTCCAGGGTGGGGCGCATGGGCTGGCTCTTGTAGGTGGCCAGCACGCGGCCGATGGAGTCGTTGTTCAGGCGCACCAGGGTGCCCACGGGGAACAGCGAAATCTGGTTCAGGAACTCCTTGAGCACGCGGCGCGGGAAGCTCTTCTTCTCGGTGTCCACCACCTCGCGGATGACCTCGGATTGCAGGAAGGGATTGGCGTCCTCCCCCGTGCGGCGGCGGCCCATGACGTGGGTCACCAGGGCGATGATGGCGGCCATCTCGGCGGTCTGCTTGCCCTTGGCGGTGTCCGGCTCGCCGCGCTCCCCGGCCTGGTCGATCTGGGCCACCACCTCGGCCAGCCAGGAAAATTCCGGGCCCAGGTCGGAGACGATCTGGGCGCTGACCTGGGGCAGGGTGCGCAGCTTGGCGCGGTCCTGCGGGCTCACGGTCCCCGTCGCACCGTGCAGGCGCTCGGGCAGCCGGGCGCGGCCCAGGTCGTGCAGCG
>CAYUIN010000029.1:0-11117 GCA_964444695.1 uncultured Desulfocurvus sp. | reverse complement strand
GACCGCAGGGGGCGCGTCAGCGGGGCGCGGCGGGCGCGACGATGTCGGCCAGCACGACGAGGAGTTCGGCCATGTCCACGGGCTTGGAAAGATAGGCGTCGACACCGGCGGCCAGGAAGATTTCCTTGTCGCCGCTCATGGCGTGGGCCGTGAGGGCGATCACGGGCACCGCGACGGCTGCGCTCCCGGCCTCCCCGGCGCGGATCCGCCGCGTCGCTTCCAGGCCGTCCATCTCCGGCATCTGGATGTCCATCAGCACGCAGTCCGGGACCCGCTCGCGCAGCGCCTCCAGGGCCTCGGCCCCTGTGCCCACCGCGCGGATCGAGTGCCCGGCCTTGGTCAGCATGTGCGTCACGGTGAGGCGGTTCACCGGGTCGTCCTCGGCCAGCAGGACGTCCAGCGCGCCGAGGTCCACGCGGGGCGCCCCGGCGGCGGGGCCGCCGCCCCGGACCGTCGCCCGCTCATCCAGGGCCACGGGCAGGGCCACGTGCACCTCCGTGCCCAGGCCCTCGCGGCTACAGAACTCGATCTCCCCGCCCATCAGCCCCACCAGGCGGCGGACGATGGCCAGGCCCAGGCCCGTGCCGCCGTATTGGCGGGTGTAGGACCCGTCCACCTGGGTGAAGACCTCGAAGATGTCCCCCAGCTTGGCCTGCGGCACGCCTATCCCCGTGTCCGAGACGAACAGGTGCAGCCGGGCCGCGCCGGGATATTCGGCCTCGGCCAGGAAGGCCTCCAGGCGGACCTCGCCGCGCTCGGTGTACTTCATGGCGTTGCCCACCAGATTGTAGAGCACCTGGCGGATGCGCCCGGCGTCCCCGCGCAATCCGGGGCGCCACGGGTCCGCCTCGCAGGCGAACGTCGGGCCGTGATCCTGGGCCGGCTCCGTGAAGGCCTGGGCGATGGGTTCCAGGACCTCGTCCAGGTCGAAGCGGACGGCCACGATGTCCAGGGCCCCGGCCTCGATCTTCGAGATGTCCAGGACGTCGGAGAGCACCCGCAACAGGCTGCGCCCCGACTGCGCGGCGATCTCGACGAACCCCGCCTGCTCCGGTTCCAGCTCGGTGGCGCCCAGCAGCTGGAGCATCCCCAGGACGCCGTTCAGCGGCGTGCGTATCTCGTGGCTCATGGTCGCCAGGAACTCGCTCTTGGAGCGGCTGGCGGCCTCGGCGGCGACCTTGGCCGCGCGCAGCTCCTCCCTGGCCCGGACGCGGTCGCTCACGTCGCGCGCCACCACGGCGTACTGCCCCCGGGCCGGGCTGTAGGCGCTGACCTCGAAGTGGCGGCCCAGCTGGGCGCTGTGGCTTTCCAGGTGCAGGGCCTCCCCGCCCAGGGCCACCCGGGCGTAGGCGTCCATCCAGTAGGGCTCCGTGTCGGGGAGCAGTTCGAGCACCGTATGGCCCACGATCTCCTCCGCGGGCCGCCCGAGCAGCCGCTCGAAGGCCGGGTTCACCGCCAGGTAGCGGAAATCCACCAGGCGGCCCTCGCCGTCCAGGACGACCTCGTGCAGGGCGAACGCGTCCATCTGGGACATGAACAGCGAGCGGTAGCGCTCCTCGCTCTCGCGCAGGGCCTTGGCGATCTCCTTCTGGGAATCGATGTCCACGTGGGTGCCGACCATGCGCACGGGAGCGCCCGAGGCGTCGTATTCCACGACCATCCCCCGGCCCAGGATCCATTTCCAGGCGCCGGATTTGGTGCGCAGGCGGAACTCGACCTCGAAGGCCTCGCCGCGTTTCAGGCGCAGGTCGATCTCGGCCAGCACGGCCTCGCGGTCGTCGGGGTGCAGCATCCCGCGCCAGGCCTCGAAACTGCCGGGGAACTCCCCGGGGGCGTATCCGAGCATGGTGTAGTAGCGCGGGCTGAAATAGGTCTGCCCGGAGGGCAGGTCCCAGTCCCACAGGCCGTCGCTTGTGGCGTCCAGGGCGAAGGACAGCCGCTGCTCGCTGGCGCGCAGGGCCGCCTCGGCCTCCCGGCGGGCGTTGAGCGTCGAGGTCAGGAGCATGATGGACGCCAGGCTGGTGGCCAGGAAGCTCTGCACCGCCTGCAGGTGCCGCACCACCTCGGCGGAATTGCTGTCGAAGCCGTGGGTCACGTGCACGGCGAAGAAGACCACCAGCGTGCTCAGCACCAGCCCCGCAAAGCCGACCATCACCAGCCGGAAGCGGATGCCCACCCACAACAGCACCGGCATCAGGATGAACTTGAGGTCCGTAGTGTCATGGGACGAGAAGACCCACACGCACAGGACGGCAAGGCAGGCCAGGGCCGCGGCGAACTCGGCCATCCGGGCCCGGGTCAGGGAATGCCAGTAGCCCCGCCCGGAGCGGTGGGCGCTGACCAGCAGCACCCCGAGGGCCACGACGCTCAACCCGTCCGCGCTCCACCAGGTGAGCCAGGTGCCCAGCCAGTTCGTCACCCCGAAGGCCCGCCAGACCACCGTGGCGCCCACGGCCGCCCCGATGGCCGGGCCGACCACGGCCGAGGCCCCGATGATCACCAACAGCTCGCGGTTCTCCATGTGGTCGCGCGGGCGACGGGGCACCAGCCGGTTCACCAGCCAGGCCCCGCTGACGGCCTCCAGGCAGTTGGCGGTCACGAACCCCAGGCTGGTGATCAGGCGCTGCCCGTTGGCCAGGTCGAAGGCCACGTTGGCCAGGGCGGCGGCGAGCAGGAACAAGGGCCAGCGGCGCATGGGAGAGCACAACAGGACAGCCGCCAACAATCCGCTGGGCAGCCAGAGGACCACGAAATGCAGCGGCTGGAAGGACAGCTGCCCGCCCAGGACCGCCGCCAGGAAATAGGCCACGGCAAAGGCCGACAGGCCGCCCCAGGCCGTGGCGCCCCACTCCTGCCGCGTCTCTTCCCCGGGGGCGGTGTCCCCGCCAGGGGATTGATCGCTCCGTCGGTCCATAGCAATCTTGTATGGTCCTTTTGACGCATAAAAGCAACGAAGGGGCCATACGCCAGGGCGGCAGGGCGGCCTTGCCTTGGGCGGCGGGCCGGGGCATACAGGACGGGCGCGGGAGCGGCCCGCGCCAAGGACCGCGACCGCACGGCCGGGCGCGGCGCACGGTTTTTCGGAGGACAGAGGCGATGGGCGAAGGCAAACGCACGCGGCGCGACGGCTGGACCTTCCTGCCCGAGCCGGACCTGGAACAGGCCCTGCCCGGCGAGGAGCTGTACGAGCCCTGCCGCCGGATGCTGGCCAGGCAGACCACGGCCATGTCCATCCGCGACGCGCGCTTCCGCCCGCTGTACGCCAACCCCGCCTATCTGGAACTGTTCGACACCAGCCGCGAGGACTGGCTGGCGGGCCGCTGCGGGCTGCACCTGGACCCCGTGACCGAGGACCACCTGCGCAGCGAGGTCCAGGAGAAGATCGCCGCCGGTCTGACCTGGAAGGGCGAGCTGACCATCTCCCCGCCGGGCCTCCCGCCGCGCCTGGTCGTCGCCGAATACTCGAGCACCCGCGACGCCTCCGGGGCCCTGACCCACTTCTACGCCACCTACAACGACGTCTCGCGCATCCGCCGCCTGGAGTCCGAACTCCAGGAGCAGATCGAGTTCCTGCACGGGATCATCGACACCCTGCCCGATCCGGTCTTCGTCAAGTCCGGGGACCGCCGCTTCCTGATGATCAACGAGGCCTTCTGCGCCCTGGCCGGGCGGCGGCGCAGCGAAATGCTGGGCAAGACGGACCACGACTTCTTCCCCCGGGGCCAGGCCGACACCTTCCGGGAGCAGGACGACAAGGCCCTGGCGGCCAGCCAGGCCATCGCCAACGAAGAGGACATCACCGACGCCTCAGGGCGGACCAGGCGGCTGTTGACCCGCAAGCGGGGCCGCACCCTGCGCGACGGCTCGCGGGTCGTCGTCGGCCTGGCGCGGGACATCACGGACCAGCGCCTGCTGGAACAGGCCATGGCCCAGTCCTACCACCAGTTGGAAAAGGCCCTGGCCTCCCTGCGCGGCGGGATGGGCGAGCTGCAACGCGCCGTGGGCTCCGAGGCCTCCAAGGCCGACGCCATCCAGGGCCTCATCAGCCGGTCCAACGAGTTCTTCCGCGACTTCCTGGAACAGACGGGCACCCCGCCCGTGCTGCCCCCCGCGCGGCCCGGCGAGAGCCCGCACCTCTCCCCGCGCGAATACCAGGTGGCGCTGCTGCTGGCCAAGGGCCACCGCATCAAGGACGTCGCCGCGCACCTGCGCGTCAGCCCCAACTCCGTGAGCACGTACCGCTCGCGGATCATGAAGAAGCTCGGCCTGGCCTCCAACACCGACCTCATCCAATACGCCCTGCGCAACGGCCTGCTCTAGAGTCTCGGCCCGCCCGGCGCGCCGCGGCGCGCCGTCGGCCTGCGCCCCCCGCGTCACACCCTGTAGTTGTTTCACTACATCGCATCGTTTCGCAGCGACAATATTTGTGTTCTTCGCAAAAAAGAATCATTGTCGACTATGCGGGGACATGCCTGACAGCCCCCGCAGAAAAACGATTTTCACAAGTGGAAAAATTCTGTCTTAACCATATGTAGATACTGGGACTGCCGCCGAATCCGACACGAGAAAGAACTACAAGCGGCCCCCCGAATCGGACACCAGCAATCATGAACAAGTTTCTCACCGTCGTGGGCGCCCTGGCGGCCGTGGCCTGCGTGGTCCTGGCGGGATACTACGTGCGCCTGGAAATGGGGCGCTGGACGCCCAAGCAGACCGAGCTGTCCATCGTCAGCCCCGACAACCCCACCCTGCCCGTCCAGCTCTCCGAACAGGAGGTGCGGGCCGTGCGCGAGGTCCTGGACCGCTACGGCAAGCTCATCGAAAGCGTGGAAATCCAGATCGACGGGTTCCGCATGAACACCCTGACCAGCGGCGAGGACAGCGACCAGTGGGCCATGTTCAGCCTGGCCCTGCGCCTGGCCGACGGGACCTCCGTCCGCTCCCGGGTGACCAAGAGCGCCCGGGCCAACGTCTCGCAGCGGATGGTCGACTGCGTGCACCGCGCCATGCGCGCCCATGCGGGCGCCGTGCGCGCGGGCAGGCCGCCGGGCGCGGTCATCAACATCTAGGAGCCGGGCATGGAACTGCGAGAGTGGCGCAAGCAGCTCGAAGGCTGCCTGTCGGGCTTCCTGGGGCCGGAAGCCCTCTCGGTCTGGCGCTTCGACCCCGTCCTGTGGCTCCCGCTCTACGAGCGCGGCGTGGCCCCGGAGGACGCCGTGGTCCTGGCCCTGATGGCGGACGAGGAGCACGTGCGCGTCGTCCCCTACGGCAAGGACTGAGCCCCCGCGCGCCCGCCCGGCCTTTGCGCCCCTCGCCGCCCCGGTTGCCCAGCCGGACGAATCCGCGTAGGGTCCCCGCATTCACGCAGACAACCAAAGGGAATTCCGGTGGACTTTCCGCCTCGTCAGTGCGCCGTCCCATTCCCGAAACCACGGAGGATCACCCCCATGGCTCTGGCGAAAAACGGCGACACCGTCCAGATACACTACACCGGCACCCTGGAAGACGGGACCGTGTTCGACTCCTCGGCGGGCCGCGAGCCCCTGGAATTCACCCTCGGCGAAGGAGTCGTCATCCCCGGCTTCGAGAAGGCCGCCCTGGGCATGGACGCCGGCGAGAAGAAGAAGTTCACCATCCCCTGCGACGAGGCCTACGGCGAGCGCAACGAAGAGCTGATCTACGTCGTGGACAAGACCGAGCTGCCCGAGGGCATCGACCCCGAGCCCGGCATGGCCCTCCAGGCCCAGGGCCCCGACGGCCAGCCCTTCCTGCTGAACGTCACCGCCGTCGAGGAAGGCAAGGTCACCCTGGACGCCAACCATCCCCTGGCCGGCAAGGACCTGACCTTCGAAATCGAACTGGTCGCCATCGGCTAGCCGCCAGGCGGAGCGGGCGGCATGGGGAGCATGATTCGCGGCGCGGGCGTGGGCCGGGCCCTGGCGGCCCTGGCCGTCCTCGCGCTCGCCGCCGCGGCCCTGGCCGCCGCGCCCCGGGCCGCCCGCTGCCAACAGGACCCGCCGCCCATGAAGCAACAGCGCCGGATCACCCTGCTCGCCCTCGGCGACAGCCTCACCGCCGGATACGGCCTGCCCGCCGAGGCCGCCCTGCCCGCCGTGCTGGAAGACATGCTGCGCGCGGCGGGCTACAGCGTGCGCATCGTCAATGCGGGCGTGTCCGGAGACACCTCGGCGGGCGGCCTGGCCCGGCTGCCCTGGCTGCTGGAGGACGCGCCGGACTGCGCCTGGCTGGAGCTGGGCGCCAACGACGGCCTCATGGGCCGCGACCCGGCGGCCATGGAGGCCAACCTGGAGGCCATGATCGCCATGATCCAGGCCCGGGACATCCCCCTGCTGCTGCTGGGCATGAAGGCCATCGCCAACTACGGCGAGGAGTACTCCGCCGCCTTCGACGCCGTGTTCCCCCGCCTGGCCGCAAAGCACGAGCCGCTGTTCTATCCCTTCCTGCTCCAGGGCGTGGCCATGGCCCCGGCCCTGAACCAGCCCGACGGCATCCATCCCAATGAAAAAGGCGTCCGGATCATCGCGGACGCCCTGTTCCCCCTGGTGCGCGAGCTGGTGGAACGCGCGCTGGCGCGCTAGCCGCCGCCCGCCCGCTCATTCGTTGCGCAGCACGGGCCAGGCGCTGCCGCCCAGGGCCCGGCGCACGCCCAGCACGCCCAAAAGCACCGTGGCCGCAACGCCCCCGGCCGTGATCGCCGCCAGCTCCCCGGGCAGCATCACCCACTTGCCGTGCATGGCCTGGGTCACGAAGATCCAGGCCCCCGCCGTGCCCAGCAGCGCCGCCAGCCCCGCCGCCGCCGCGCCCAGGATGGCGAACTCCCACAGCAGCGCGGCCATCACGTCCCCGCGCGTGGCGCCCAGGACCTTGAAGACCACCGCGTCGTAATGCCGCGCCCGCAGGTTGGCCCGCAGGGCCTCGGCCAGCACCAGCAGCCCCGCCACCAGCGCCAGCGCCGCCGCCGAGCCCACGGCCAGCCCGATCTCGCGGATGATCCGGGCGATGTTCTCCAGCACCTCGCGCATGGAGATGGCCACCACCTCCGGGTGGGCCCGGGTCACGGCGCGCAGCAGCGCCGTCTCCGCCCCGCGCTCGGCGTAGGCCGTGGCGATCCAGGTGTACGGCGCGCCTTCCAGCACGCCCGGCGACAGGATGATGGCGTGGTTGATGCCGCCCGTGGTCCAGTCGATGCGCCGCGTGCAGGCCAGCCGCGCCGTGATCCGCCGCCCCAGGACGTTGACCGTCAGCGTGTCGCCCAGGCGCATCCCGAAGCCCTGGGCGATGCGGTCGTCCAGGCACAGCAGCGGCTCGCCCGCGTAGTCCGGCGGCCACCACGCGCCGTCCACCAGCTCCACCTTGTCCGGCCTGGCCCCGGCGAAGGTCAGCCCCCGGTCGGAGCGCAGGGCCCAGGCCGCCTCGGGCGCGATGTCCAGCTCGCGCGGGTCCCGCCCGCCGATGGCCACGATCCGCCCCCGGATGGACGGCTGCTTTTCCACGCGCGAAACCCCCGGCACGGCCAGGGCCGTGCGCTCCAAGGCGTCCATGTCCCCGCGCGCGATGTCGATGAAGAAGAACGACGGCGCCGTGCTCGGCGTCTGGCGCTCGATGAGGTCGCGGATGTTGCCCTGGCAAAGCAGCACCGCCGTGAGCACCGTCAGCCCCAGGCCCAGGGAGAAGATCACGCTGGCCGTGGACGACCCCGGCCGGTGCAGCCCGGACAGCGCCTGGCGCAGGCGCGGATTGCGCGGGCGCGGCAGGCGCGCGGCCAAGCGGCGGATGCCCGTGGCGTACACCCGCAAGATCCCGATGCAGACCAGCGCGGCCACGGCGAAGCCCAGGGCCACGGCCCGGTCCTGCGCCGTGGCCGCCAGCAGCCCCAGCAGGGCCAGCACCGTCAGCACGCAGGCCGCCAGCGTCCCCCGGCCGGGACGGCGCGGGCCCACGTCCGAATAGCCCCGGAACAGGCGCGCGGGCGGCGTCAGCCCCGCCGCAGAGAGCGGCCACAGCGAAAAGGCCAGCGCCGTGAGCAGCCCGTAGGCCACGGCCAGCAGCGCGGGCAGCGGGTCGAACCCCGCCGCCAGGGGCAGGTCCAGCCGCCGCGCCAGCGGCCCCGCGCCCAGCGCCGCCACGCCCCAGCCCAGCACCGCCCCCGCCACGCTGCCCGCCAGCGCCAGGCCCATCACCTGGACCATGTACACCGCCGTCACCGTGCGCCGCGCCGCGCCCAGCGTCTTCATCACCGCGATGGACCGCTCGCGCGCGGCCAGAAACGACCGCACCGCCCCGGCCACCCCGATGCCGCCCACAAGCAGCGTCGCCAGCCCCACCAGCGTCAAATACAAGGTCACGTCGTCCAGCAGCCAGGTCAGCCGCGAGGCCGCCTTCTGGAACGACCGCGCCCGGAACCCGCCGTCCGGGAACTCCGTCGACAACTCCTGGGCCAGCGCCTCGGACGCCGCCGCCGAGGCCTGCCCCGGCAGGCGCAGGTTCACCACGTGCCGCACCAGCGCCCCGGGCCGCACGATGCCCGTGGCCGGGACCGCGTCCAGCGAGACCAGAAGCCTCGGCCCCAGCGACCAGAACTGCGCCACCCGGTCCGGCTCGTCGGCGATGGCGGACATCAGCACGAAGCGCCCCTCGCCCACGCGGATCACGTCCCCGGGGGTCAGGTCCAGCCGCGCGAACAGCGCCCGCTCGGCCACCGCCCCCGGCAGCCCGCCGCGCCCCGCGAAGGCCTCCTCCAACGGCTGCCCGGAGTCCAGCGTCACCCGCCCGTACAGCGGATACGCCCCGTCCACCGCCTTCAGCTCCACCAGCAGCGTCACGTCCCGGCCCTCGGCCCGGGCCATGGTGCGCATGGACAACTGCCGCGAGACCCGGCCCCGCGCGCCCAGAAATTCCTCCACCGCCCCGTCCAGCGGGATGTGCGTGCGCATCAGCTGCACGTCCCCGCCCAGGATCGCCCGCGCGCTGCCCGCCAGCCCGGACTGCACCGCAGCCGAAAAACTGCCCACCGCCGCGATGGCCGCCACGCCCAGCACCAGGCAGGCCAAAAAGACCCCGAACCCGCGCACCCCGCCGCGCAGCTCCCGCCGCGCAAGCCGCAGCGCCAGCCCCAGCTCCGCCGCGAGCCTCACGCCCCGGCTCCCGCGCCGTTGACCACGCCGCCGTGCATCCGCACCGTGCGCCCGCAGCGCGCCGCCAGGCGCATGTCGTGCGTCACCAGCACCAGCGTCGTGCCCCGGCCCTCACGCATCGAAAACAACAGGTCCGCCACCCGCGCCCCCGTGTCCTCGTCCAGGTTGCCCGTGGGCTCGTCCGCCAGCAGCAGGCGCGGCTCCGGCGCAAACGCCCGGGCGATGGCCACCCGCTGCTGCTCGCCGCCGGAAAGCTCCGCCGGATAGTGCCCGGCCCGCGCCCCCAGGCCCACGGCCTCAAGCCCCGCCCGGGCCCGGTCCAGCGCGTCCGCTCGCCGCGCGAACTCCATGGGCAGCGCCACGTTCTCCAGCGCCGTCATCGTCGGTACCAGATGGAAATTCTGAAACACCACGCCCACCGTGGCCCGCCGAAACCGCGCCAAACCGTCCTCGTCCAGCGCGCCCAGGTCCCGCCCGTCCACGAACACCTCGCCCGTGCTGGCCCGCTCCAGGCCCGCCGCGACCATCAACATCGTCGTCTTGCCCGCGCCCGAAGGGCCCGCCACGCTCACCGTCTCCCCGGCCGCCACCGCCAGGTCCACGCCGCGCAAAACCTCCACCGCGCCCGCCCCGCCCGTCAGCGTCAGGCGCACCCCGCGCAGCTCCACCATCATCCGGCCCGCATCGACCATCAACGTCCTCCCCGCGCCGCGCGCCACGGCCGCGCCGCATCCTTGGATAATTCCACGAAATTAGAGTATACCCAAGCCCAGCGCCGGGGCAAAGCCGTTTCTCCCGCCCCCGCAAACACCCGCCCGGCCCCGCCCCTGCGCGGCCAAGGAGGTCCAGCAGACCATGAAAGTCGTCGCCTTCAACGGCAGCGCCCGCAAAAAGGGCAACACCCAACACTGCATCGACCTCGTGCTGCGCGAACTCACCGCCGAAGGCATCGAGACCGAATCCATATCCCTGTCCGGAAAGAACATCCGGGGCTGCATCGCCTGCCTCAAATGCTTCACAAGCCAGGACAAGCGCTGCGCCGTGGACGTGGACTTCCTCAACGAATGCCTGGAAAAGATGCTCACCGCCGACGGCATCATCCTCGCCTCGCCCACCTACTTCGCCAACGTCTCCGCCGAGATGAAGGCCCTCATCGACCGCGCGGGCATGGTCTCCAAGGCCAACGGAGACATGCTCGCCCGCAAGGTCGGCGCGGGCATCGTCACCGTGCGCCGGGGCGGCGCCATGCAGGTCTTCAACGCCCTGAACTCCTTCTTCCTCATCGGCCAGATGATCATCCCCGGCTCCAGCTACTGGAACCTCGGCATCGGCCTGAACCGGGGCGAAGTGGACGACGACGCCGAAGGCGTCCAGACCATGCGCACCCTGGGCCGCAACATGGCCTGGCTGCTGCACAAACTGCATGGCTGACCCCACGCCCGGCGCCCCCTGCGCCGAACCCGCACCGCCCGGGCTCGCCCGCGCCCTGGCCCTGTTCGACGCGGGCGACTACTTCGCCTGCCACGAGGTTCTCGAAGACCTCTGGCGCGCCGAAACCCGCCCCCTGCGCGACCTCTACAAGGGCGTCCTGATGCTCGCCGTGGCCCTGCACCACCACCGCCGGGGCAAACGCCCCCTGCGCCCCCTGACCCGCGCCCAACAACTCCTGGCCCCCTTCACCCCCGCCTGCCTCGGCCTGGACACCGCCACCATCCACGCCGCCTGCGCCACCCTGCTCACCCACCTCCAAACCACCACCACCCAGGCCCCCAACCACCTCGTCCCCCAGCTCACCCCACTGCTGCGCACCCCGCCCCGCTAGGCGACTGGGCGCGGTGGCCGGTCTTGGGCGCCACGGGGATCGGGTCGCTGGCCACCCGGGGGGGAGGCGTCGCCGTGCGGGTGGCTGTCGTTAAGATGTTTGCCTCCGGCGGCTTAAGGGCTTTAGCCCTTAAGAATACC
>CAYUIN010000028.1:0-11123 GCA_964444695.1 uncultured Desulfocurvus sp. | reverse complement strand
CTCCGGCGGGCGCATCGCGGTGGAGCTGTACCTGTCCGGCGTGCTGGGCAAGGAGTCCGAGGTCCTGGAGATGGTCAAGCTGGGCAACCTGCAGGGCTGCCGGGGCGGCCTGTTCGAGCGGGCCAACAAGAAGTTCCTGCTCTACACGCTGCCCTTCATGTTCGCCAACGCGGACCAGGCGGTGCGCGTGCTCAACAGCGACCTGGGCGCGGAGATCAACAAGGGCGCCCTGGCCAACGGCTTCTACATCCCGGCCACGGGCGTGGCGGGCGGCATGCGCCAGCCCACGAACAAGGTCCGGCCCATCCGCACCGTCGCGGACCTCAAGGGCCTGAAGCTGCGCACCCCGCCCATCGACGTCACCATCCGCACCTTCCAGACCCTGGGCGCCAACCCGCAGCAGGTGCCGTACACCGAGACCTACATGGCCCTGAAGACCGGCGTGGTGGACGGCCAGGAGAACCCGTTCTCCAACTGCGTGGACATGAAGTTCTACGAGGTCCAGAAGTACCTTTCGGTGATCAACTGGCAGGTCCACCCCGACCCGTTCTACGTCAACCCGGCCTGGTACCAGGCCCTGCCCGAGGACCTGAAGCAGGTCTTCGACGCGGTCAGCGTGGAGACGATGAACCATTCCAACACGATCTGGCTGGCCTCCGAGAACGGGTACTACGAGACCCTCAAGGGCAAGCTGGAAGTCAACGAGATGCGGCCCGAGGACCGGGCGGGCTTCGTGGAAGCCGTGCGGCCCGTGTGGCAGTACTACGTGGACCAGGGCGACTTCACCTGGGACGACATCGACCGCGCCCTGGCCTCCGCCGGGAACTAGCGCGCAAGCCGGGCCGCCCCCGGGAGCCGCGACGGCTCCCGGGGGCACCCGCCGGACAGGACGCCGCATGGGTTGGCTGTTGCGCATCGAACGCGGGCTGGACCGGGCCCTGGAAGCCGTGATCACGCTGCAATTCTTCGTCATCGTGGTGCTCACGGTGCTGCTGGTGATCCTGCGCTACGGCTTCAACTCCTCCATCATCTGGGGCAGCGAGGCCACGAACTACCTGTTCATCTACACCACGGCCCTGGGCGCGGCGGTGTCCGTCAGCCGGGGTACGCACATCCGCATCTCCTGCCTGGTGGAGCTGGCCGGGGAGGGCAGGGCGCGCCGGGCCCTGGAGGCCGCGTCCTGCGCGGTGGTGGGCGTGGTCAACGCGGTGCTGTGCGTCTACAGCCTGCCGTGGATCCGCTCCACGGGCGGCTTCGAGTCGCCGGTGATGCGCCTCCCGATGTGGGTGGTGCAGTCGGCGGTGCCCGTGGGCTGCGGGCTGGCGGCGCTGTTCGCGGCGCTGCGCGCGGCGCGCATCCTGAGCGGGGTCTCGGGCCCGGCGGGGGGTGAGCGGTGCTGATCCTGCTGGCCAGCCTGGCCGCGTGCCTGCTGCTCGGCGTGCCCATCGCCTACAGCCTGGGCATGTCCGGCTTCCTGTATTTCGCCACGGCGCAGCCCGGGCTGCTGATGGTCCTGCCGCAGCGCCTGGCCGCGGGCATGGACTCCTACGCCATGATCGCCCTGCCGCTGTTCATCGTCATGGGCCTGCTCATGAACTCCGGCGGCTTCACCACGCGGCTGATCGACTTCAGCCTGCTGTTCGTGGGCCGCTTCCGGGGCGGGCTGGGCGCGGTGAACGTCCTGGCGAGCATGATCTTCGGCGGCATCTCCGGCTCCTCGGTGTCGGACACGGCCTCCGTGGGCGCGGTGCTGATCCCGGAGATGGTCAAGAAGGGCTACACGCCGCAGTTCTCCTGCGGGGTCACCGTGGCCTCCTCGACCATGGGCATGATCATCCCGCCCAGCGTGCCGATGATCATCTACGCCCTGGTCTCGGAGGAGTCCGTGGGCCGCCTGTTCATGGGCAGCCTGATCCCCGGCGTGCTCATCGGCGTGTTCATGCTGGTCATCACGCTCGTCATCTCGGCCTGGCGCAAGTATCCCAAGGAGGAGATCGTCCTCACCAGCCGCCAGAAATTCGACCGGGTCCAGCGCTCGGTGCTGGCGCTGATCATGCCGCTGTTCGTGGTCGGCGCGGTGGTCTTCGGCGTGGCCTCGGCCACGGAGTCGGCGGGCGTGGGAGCCATGTAAGAGCTGCTCGTGGGCGCCTTCGTGATCCGCGACCTGAAGCTCGGCGACGTGCCCCCGCTCATGAAGAGCGCCATCACCACCAGCGCCAACGTGATGATCATCATCGCCCTGTCGCAGCTGTACATCTGGATCCTGGCCCTGGAGCGCATCCCCCAGGAGCTGGCGCTGTACGTCACCGGGCTGGGCCTGACCCCGGTCCTGTTCCTGCTGGTGCTGAACGTCATCGTCATCGTCACCGGGACCTTCGTGGACGTCAGCCCGGCGATCCTGCTGCTGACCCCGGTGTTCCTGCCCGCCGCGCGGGCCATCGGGGTGGACGGCGTGCAGTTCGGGGTCTTGCTCGTCTCCGGCCTCGCCGTGGGCCTGGTGACGCCGCCCGTGGGCATGTGCCTGAACGTGGCCTCGGCCATCAGCGGGCTGGGCATCGGTTCGATCTTTCTGGGAGCGCTGCCGTTCTTGGCGGCCAACGTGGCCGTTTTGCTGCTCATCACCTTCGTGCCCGAGCTCACGTTGTGGCTCCCGTCTTTGCTGTATTAGTATTCGGAAAACAGGAGGACACGTCATGGAAATCCGACACGCCGTACACCCCGACCACGCCAAGGGCATGGACACCGAGGCCCTGCGCGGCCATTTTCTCATCGAGGACCTGTTCGCGGCCCCGGGGCCCAAGCTGGTCTATTCCTTCTACGACAGGCTCATCGTGGGCGGCGCGCGGCCCGGGTCGCCCGTGTCCATCGAGGCCGACCCGGCGATCATCGGCGCGGAGTTCCTGTTGCAGCGCCGCGAGATGGGCATCATCAACATCGGCGGACCGGGGCGCGTCACGGCGGACGGCGGCGAGGTCGCCATGGCCCGGCGCGACGGGCTGTACATCGGCATGGGCACCCGGGAGGTGACCCTGGCCAGCGACTCGGCCGACGACCCGGCGCGGTTCTACATCCTGAGCGCCCCGGCGCACCGCGAGTATCCCACCACGCACGTGGCCTTCGCGGGGGCCGAGCCCGTGACCCTGGGCGAGGCGGCCAACTCCAACCGCCGCACCATCCGCAAGTACATCCACCCCGACGGCGCCAAGAGCTGCCAGCTGGTGATGGGCATGACCACCCTGGAGACGGGCAGCGTCTGGAACACCATGCCCCCGCACTCGCACCGCCGGCGCATGGAGGCCTACCTGTACTTCGACATGACCGGGGACGACTTCGTGTTCCACTTCATGGGCCGCCACGACGAGACGCGGCACCTTGTGGTGCGCGAGGGCCAGGCCGTGCTGTCGCCCAGCTGGTCCATCCACGCCGGGGCGGGCACCGGGGCCTACACCTTCATCTGGGGCATGGCGGGCGAGAACCAGACCTTCACGGACATGGACCACATCCCCATGACGGCCATCAAGTAGGAGGCGGCGATGATTCTGGATCGGTTCAAGCTGGACGGCAAGGTGGCCGTGGTCACGGGCTGCAACCGGGGCCTGGGCGCCGCGCTGGCCCTGGGCCTGGCCCAGGCCGGGGCCGACGTGGCGGGCGTGTTCCACTCCACGGAAGAGGGCGTGGGCGCGCGCATCGAGGCCCTGGGGCGGCGCTTCGCGCCCATCCGGGCGGACCTCCGCGACCCCGGGCAGGCCGAGGGCGTGGTGGCGCGCGCCGCGCTGGCCCTGGGCCGGGTGGACATCCTGGTCAACAACGCGGGCATCATCCGCCGCGCCGAGGCCCTGGACTTCTCGGAAAAGGACTGGGACGACGTGATGAACGTCAACCTCAAGAGCCTGTTCTTCCTGTCCCAGGCGGCGGCCCGGCGCTTCACGGAGCAGGGCGGCGGCGGCAAGATCGTGCACGTGGCCTCCATGCTGTCCTTCCAGGGCGGCATCCGCGTCAGCTCCTACACGGCCTCCAAGAGCGCCGTGATGGGCCTGACGCGGCTGATGGCCAACGAATGGGCGGCCAAGGGCATCAACGTCAACGCCATCGCCCCGGGCTACATGGTCACGGACAACACCGCCGCGCTGCGGGCCGACCCCGAGCGCAACCGGCAGATTCTGGAACGCATCCCCGCGGGCCGCTGGGGCACCCCGGAGGACCTCATGGGCTGCGTGGTGTTCCTGGCCTCGGCCGCGGCGGACTACCTGCACGGCTACACCATCGCCGTTGACGGGGGGTGGCTGGCCCGCTAGACTCCGCGCCGCTTAGGCCGAAGCCGCCCGCCCCACCCCCACAGCATCAGAACAGGGCCCAGACATGTCCGTACAGACCCTCGACAGAGCCTTCGACATCCTCGAACTGTTGTCCCGCGAGCGGCAGGGAATGTCGCTCACCGCGATCTCCACCCGCGTGGGGCTGAACAAGAGCACCGTGCATCGCATCCTGGCCTCGCTCCGGGAGCGCGGCTACGTGGAAAAGCGCGAGGACGGCCGGACCTACCGCCTGGGCCTGGAGTTCATCGAGCTGTCCAGCCTGTTCCTGAACAGCCTGGAGCTCAAGACCGAGGCCCAGCCCATCCTGCACCGCCTTTCGCGCCAGGCGGACCAGACCGTGTTCATGGCCATCATGCAGGACCGCGAGGTGGTCTACATCGACAAGATCGAGACCTTCTCCAGCCTGCGGCGCTACAAGATCATCGGCCAGCGCCGCCCGCTGCACGCCACCTCCCTGGGCAAGGCGCTGCTCTCCGGCCTGTCGGACGCGCAGATCGGCCGCCTGTACGCCGGGCACGAGTTCGAGCGCCTGACCGCGAACACCATCGCCGACCTGCCCTCGCTGCTGCGCGAGGTGGAGCTGACCCGGCGCCGGGGCTGGGCCTTCGACAACGAGGAGAACGAGATCGGCACCACCTGCGTGGGCGCCCCCGTGCTGGACTACCGCAACATGGTCATCGCCGCCGTGAGCATCGCCTGGGAAATGGACTCCCAGCCCGGCACGGACGTGCGCCAGCTGGCCTCCCAGGTGATGG
Source organism: uncultured Desulfocurvus sp. (assembly GCA_964444695.1). GTDB lineage: Bacteria > Desulfobacterota > Desulfovibrionia > Desulfovibrionales > Desulfovibrionaceae > Desulfocurvus. Next base: position 6,052 of record CAYUIN010000028.1, on the reverse strand, counting down.
ACGCAACCCAGGAGATTTCGCGCCGCATGGGCTACCGCTGGAACACGGCCCCCGGCGCCTCCGCAACCGAGTGAGGCCCGCCATGAGCGACGCCGTTCGCGAAACACTGGCCCGTATCGGCCAAGTGGGCGTGATGCCCGTGATCTCCCTGCCCGACGCGGGCGCGGCCAAGCCCCTGGCCGCCGCCCTGATGCGCGCCGGACTGCCCATCGCCGAGGTCAGCTTCCGCACCGGGGCCACCCTGGAAGGCATCGCCGCCATGCGCCGCTCCCAGCCGGAGATGCTGGTGGGCGCGGGCACGGTGCTGACCAAGGCCCAGGCCCGCGAAGCCATCCAGGCCGGGGCCCGCTTCGTGGTCAGCCCGGGGCTGGACCCGGCGGTGGTGGACCTGTGCCTGGAACTGGGCGTGACCGTGATGCCCGGGATCTGCACGGCCAGCGAGCTGACCATGGCCGTGAACCGGGGCCTGTCCGCCGTGAAGTTCTTCCCGGCGGAGCCCATGGGCGGCCTGAAGACCCTGAAGGCCCTGGCCGGGCCGTTCGCCGACGTGCTGTTCATGCCCACCGGCGGCGTGGGCCCGCAGAACATGGGGGCCTACCTCGCCTGGAAGCGCATCCTGGCCGTGGGCGGTTCGTGGATGGTGGCCGGGGAGCTGCTCTGCGGCGGCCGCTACGACGCCGTGGAGCACCTGGCCCGCGAGGCAGTGACCCTGGCCCATCAGGCCCGCCACGGCGGCTGAGCCGCCGCGCCCCGGTCCTTCGTTCCGGCCCCGGTCGACCCGGGGCCTTTTTTTGCGCCCGCCCGGCCCCGAGGCCCGGTACAATTCAATATATTGCAGCGCGCTGTTGCAACAAATCCCGTGAGCGGCTAGGCTGAAATCCCGGCATTGTCCGGTCCGGGAAGCAATCGTCCGACCTCGGGCGCGGGGTCCCGCTCCATGCGCCGCGCGCGCCGGGAGCGCCCAGAGGCCGGCAACCTTGACCAGAGGAGGATTTATGCAGCTCAATTTCAACAAGAAATTGATCACCTCCATCGTCTTTGTGGTCGTCGCGCTGCTGGCCGCCTCGGGGTTCATCACCTACTCCATCTCCAGCTCTTCCTTGCAGTTTCTGGGGCGGCAGTTCATCGCCAACATCGTGCAGGAGCTGGCCGACAACATCGAGATGCAGAACAGCATCACCCAGGAGAAGCTGGACGCGGACCTGGGCATCCTGGAACGCGACGTGGCGGCCAAGGGCTTCCTGTTCCAGTCCGCCGACGAGACGGCCGAGACCGTCGTCGTCAACCAGGTCAGCAAGGACAAGCAGACCCTGAACATCCCGCTGCTCAAGCTGGGCGACGGCGTCTTTGGCGAGACCGTCAACGGGAACTTCGACCTCGTGGACGACACGCAAAAGCTCGTCGGCGGCACGGCGACCATCTTCCAGGTCCTGCCCGGCAAGCTGCTGCGCGTGTCCACCAACGTCCGCAAGCTGGACGGCGAGCGGGCCGTGGGCACCTACATCCCCGAGGACAGCCCGGTGTACAAGACCGTGATGTCCGGCGAGACCTTCCGGGGCAAGGCCTTCGTGGTCAACGACTGGTACGTCACGGCCTACAAGCCCATGCGCGACGCCGACGGCGCCATCGTGGCCGTGATCTACGTGGGCCGCAAGATGATGACCCCGCAGCTGCGCGAGCTGCTGGGCAAGCAGTCCTACAACGGCTACGGCCGGGCCTTCATCGCCCTGGGCTCCGGCAAGTACGCCTTCCACAAGGACGCGGCGCTGGAACGCGACGGCAACCTGAACGAGGCGCCCCAGGGCAAGGCCCTGCTGGCCGCCGACAGGAGCTTCGTGGAATACGAGGCCGGGGGCGAGGCCCAGGTGGCGTATTGCGCCTATTTCGAGCCCTGGGACTGGCACATCGGCTTCGAGCTGCCCACGCGCAACATCCTGCTGGGCACGCACACCCGGCTGCTGAAGGGCGTGGGCGCGGTGATCCTGGGCGGGGCGCTGCTCTCCGTGGCGCTGTTCTGGTTCGTGTTGCGCGTCCTGCTCCGGCCGCTGACGCAACTCTCCGAGACCACCCGGCGCATCGCCGAGGGCGACCTGGACGCCAGCTGCGACTACGACGGCCAGGACGCCATCGGCGAGACCGTGCGCTCCGTGGGGGCCATGGTCGCGGAACTCAAGGAGCGCCTGGGATTCACCCAGGGCGTGCTGGAAGGCATCCCCACGCCCTGCGGCATCGTTGGGCCGGACTTCAAGATGGTCTGGGCCAACCACAGGATGTGCGAGCTGCTGGAAAAGACGGGCCGCCCGGACGAATTCGTGGGCCAGGGCTCGGGCGAGTTCTTCTGGAACGAGAAGGGCCGCGAGACACTGTCCGACAAGGCGATCCGCCAGAACAAGACCCTGAACCACCAGATGACGTACACCGCGCCCTCGGGCCGCACCCTGCACGTGGACGTCACGGCCACGCCGTTCTACGACCTGGACGGCACGATGCAGGGCTCCATCTCCTTCTGGTTCGACCTGACCAGCGTCAAGGAGGGCGAGGAACGCATCCGCAGGCAGAACGAGCAGATCGCCACCGCCGCCGCCTCGGCCAACTCCATCGCCGACCGGGTCTTCGCCGCCTCGCGCGAGCTGGAGGTCCAGCTGGACGAGGCCAGCGAGGGCGCGTCCTCCCAGAGCGCGCGCATGGGCGAGATGGCCGCCGCCATCGAGGAGATGAACGCCACGACCCTGGAGGTGGCGCGCAACGCGGGCGAGGCCGCCGAGAGCGCCGAAAGCGCCCGGGGCATCGCCGAGCAGGGCGCCCGGGTGGTGGAGGACGTGATCCGCTCGGCGGAGGAGGTCAGCGCCCATTCCGAGACCATGAGCGCCACCTTGCAGACCCTGGGGCAGCAGGCCGAGGGCATCGGGCATATCATCGGCGTGATCAACGACATCGCCGACCAGACGAACCTGCTGGCGCTCAACGCCGCCATCGAGGCCGCCCGCGCGGGCGACGCCGGGCGCGGCTTCGCCGTGGTGGCCGACGAGGTCCGCAAGCTGGCCGAGAAGACCATGACCGCCACCAAGGAGGTGGAGGAGGTAGTGCGCGGCATCCAGGGCAGCACCACGCAGACCCTGAGCCACATGGAGGACGTCTCCCGCCAGATGCGCGAAAACACGGGCAAGACCCACGAGGCGGGCAAGTCCCTGCAATCCATCCTGGAAACGGTGCTGGACACGGCGGACCGCGTGCGCTCCATCGCCACCGCCGCCGAGGAGCAGTCCGCCACCTCGGAGCAGATCGCCCGGACCACGGAATCCGTGACCGAACTGGCCGGACAGTCCGCCCAGGCCGTGCGGCAGTCCTCCGAGGCCGTGGCCGACCTGGCCCGGCTGGCCCAGGAGCTGACCGGGCTGATGGACGACCTGCGGGGCTCGGGCTGAGGCCCGGGGCGCGGCAGCGCCGTCACGCGGCAGATCAGGGAGGACGGCTCACGGGCCGTCCTCTTTTGCTGCCCGCCCCGCGCCCCGCGCCCCGCGCCGCCGCAGGGGCGCCATCCCGGCCGGGCCGGGTGTAGGAGGTCGGGGCGGCTGGGACGAGAAACGCCCCCGGGCGGGGGCGTCGCGGCGCGACGTCCGGGTGGAGCCGCGCCCACGGCCACGGGCCGCGGGCACGACTGCCACCCGGAGTGCGTTGGGGAAAGGACACTATAAGAATACACAAAATATCGAGTCTGGCAAATGGTTATTCAATAGGGTATGCATATTCGAAGAAGCATCTGGAATAGTGTCGGAAATTGTGTTTAAAACACGGCGTCGCATTGCGGTGATGCAATGGGCGGATTGGAATTCGCGCCGCAAATGAAATGAGAGTGGTCGACTCTGAATTGAACGACTGTCTGGAAATGGCGTGTGCAACGAATGGCGGCCGATGTTGCGTCGCCGCGTCGCACCGGCGGGCGGGTGGGGCCGCGCGCCGGGGCGTGGCACGGGAGACGGAACGCGGCCTGGCCGTGGCGGGGGGATCGTGGTGCAAAAATCCGTGTTGTTCCGCTGGTTCGGTTTGGGAGTCTGCCCGGAGGAGGCCCGGGAGGCGCTGGCCGGGGAGGGCCCGGTCTTCCTGGACGAGGGAATCTCCGGGCGGATGGTCTCGCGCGGCGTTTCGGGCCCGGGGCGGCGCTGCCGGTACCGCAGCGAGTGGTTCCTGGGCACCCTGGCCGTCAGCGGCAGACGGCTGATGCTGTATTCCTTCGCCCGGCGTCAGATCAACATCGCCCTGGACGACGAACGCCTGGCGCTGCTGGAGTTTCGACGCCCGGGCCCCGGGATGCTGTGCATCGCCTTCGAGGCCGGGGCGTTCCGGGACGGCTGGACGGGCAGGCTGGAATACCGCCTGAAGACGGCCGGGGCGGACGGTTTTCAGGCCGCGCCGCCCGCCGCCCGCGCCGCCGCCCGGAGCTGAGCCGCGCTCCCGGGCCCGGGGCGCGCGGCGATTTCCGTTCGTTCCGTCCGGACCGTCCGGGCCGCCGCACGGCGGCTTCGTCTTGAAAAAACTGGGGATTCGATTTAGGCAAGGAATCGAAATCCACGCATGCGCTTGGCGCGCACCCCGGGGCGCGGGCGGCGCCTCGCGTGGGCGCGCGCCCCGAGGAGGGACTCCGTGAGCAGAGCGTTGTCCGTGCTGGTCGACAGCCTGGCGGGGCTGGGGGAGGACGTGGCGCACCGCCGGGTCCTGCTGGACGTGATCCGCCACCTCAAGGCGCCCGCCCGGGGCGGGGCCGAGGCGCTGTTTTCGCCGGAGCTCCTGGAGGCCGGAGCGGGGGAGCTGCTGGCGCTGCTGCGCTTCCCGGACATGGTGGACGCCGTCTACGCCCTGCTGGCGGACGAGGACTCCCGGGCCCTGCTGGACCGGGTGCTGCGCTTCAGGGCCGTGCTGCCCTTCATCGGCCTGGAGCGGGCCGAGCCCCTGTGCCCGAAGTCCATGACCTTCGAGCGCTACCGCGAGGCCGCCCTGGCCTGGGCCCCCGAGGCCCTGCGCCTGGGCTTCGACGTCCCGGAATCGACGCTGATCTGGAAGCTCGGCCAGTATTCGCTGCCCGGCCTGTGCGAGGTCCTGCCCGGGGACACGGTGCTGGACGTGGGCGCCTCCGTGGGCGACAGCGCCCTGTTCTTCGCCGCGCGGTGCGCCCCGGGCGGCGCGGTCTACGCCTTCGAGGCCCTGCCGCGCAGCGTCGCGAAGCTGGCGGAAAACGCCCGCCTGGCGGCCGCCCCCGTGTACGTCGTGCCCCTGGCCGCCTGGGACGAGCCCTGCCGCCTGCGCATCAGCGGCGAGGACGCCGCGTCCAGCGTCATCCCGGGCCGGGGCGGCGCGGGCGGCGAGGTCGTCCAGGCCGGGACCATCGACGCCGTGGTCCGCGAGCGCGCCATCCCCCGGGTGGATTTCATCAAGATGGACATCGAAGGCGCCGAACTGTGCGCCCTGCACGGCGCCGAGACGACCCTCCGCGCCTGGCGCCCCCGGCTGGCCCTGTCCGTCTACCACCTGCCCGAGGACATCTACACCATCCCCCTGTACCTGCATTCCCTGGACCTGGGCTACGCCCTGTACCTGCGCCACTACACCTGGGGCCCCGGCGAGACCGTGCTCTACGCCGTGCCTCCCGCCACGCCCTGAGCCACGGCCCGTGAAGGAAATGCGAAAAGCCCCGGAGTCCGGGGCTTTTTCGTTCCTGGTCCTGTCCGCCCGCGCCGCCGGTTCAGGGCCGGAAGCCCCGCACCAGCAGCCGCAGCCGTTCCAGGGCCTCGGGGCCGTCGCTGCCGTAGCGCAGCCCGGCGTAGGCTGCGGCCACCTGGGCGGCGCCGCGCGCCAGATCCGGCCTGTGCGCTGCGACCAGGGCGGCGTAGTCCAGCGGGCCCAGCGACGGCGGGCGGGGCAGCCCCGCCCGGGCCAGGCGGGCGCAGAAGCGCAGGTACAGGCGCTGGGCCTTGTCCGCCGTGCTCGGCCGGGCGCGCGGGCCGCCCCGCCACGGGCGGAGCAGGACCAGGGCCAGCGCCAGCCCCGCCGCCGCCAG
>CAYUIN010000027.1:183-11152 GCA_964444695.1 uncultured Desulfocurvus sp. | reverse complement strand
TTCATTTTGAGCAACCCGTCAGGCGGCCCAATGCAGGGATTCTTAAGGGGATTATTCCCTTAAGCGGGTCCAGGGCCGCGCCCTGGCCGCCGGAGGCATTCGCCTCTCGCCGGGCACGCTGCCCCGCGCTGGGGGGCGGCGTCAGGGGGCGGTGTAGGTGATGCGGGTGATGGTGCCGGTGTGGTCGTCGCTGACGAGGATGGAGCCGTCGGGGAGTTGGAGCAGGGCCACGGGGCGTCCGTGGACGGTGTCGCCGTCGAGCCAGCCGGTGGCGAAGGGCTGGTAGTCGCGGGCGGCGTCGGCGGTGGGGGTGGCCATGGAGATGCGGTAGCCGACCTTGGTGCTGCGGTTCCAGGAGCCGTGTTCGGCCATCAGGATGCGGTTGCGGTATTCGGGCGGGAACATGGAGCCGGTGTAGAACAGCAGTCCCAGGGGCGCGACGTGTGCGGGCATGGCCAGGGCCGGGGGCGTGAAATCGGCGCAGGGTCGGGAGCCGTATTCGGGGTCGGGGACGGTGCCTGCGTGGCAGTAGGGGAACCCGAAGTGCAGCCCGGGTTCGGGGGCGCGGTTGAGGGTTTCGGGGGGCAGGTCGTCTCCGAGCCAGTCGCGGCCGTTGTTGGTGAACCACAGTGCGCGGGTTTGCGGGTGCCAGGCCAGGCCCACGGTGTTGCGGATGCCGGAGGCGAAGACGCGCAGGTCCGAGCCGTCGGGGTTCATGCTGAGGATGGCGGCGTAGCGCGGGTCGTCCGGCCGGTCGCAGACGTTGCAGGGCGCGCCCACGGGCACGTAGAGCCGCCCGTCCGGCCCGAAGGCGATGTACTTCCAGCCGTGGTGGCGGTCCGTGGGCAGGTCGTCGCGGACGACGACGGGGGCGGGCGGGTTGTCCAGGCGGTCTTCGATGCCGTCGTAGCGCAGGATGCGGTTGACCTCGGCGACGTACAGGGCGCCGCCTCGGAAGGCGACGCCGTTGGGCATGCTCAGACCCTGGGCGATGGTGCGCACGGTGTCCGCGCGGTGGTCGCCGTCGCTGTCCGTGACGGCGTAGACGCTGCTCTGCCGGGTGCCGACGAAGACGGTGCCTTGCGCGCCCAGGGTCATGGAGCGGGCGCCTGGGACGCGGGCGAAGAGCGAGGCGCTGAAGCCCGGGGGCAGGTTCAGGGCGGATTCCCGGCCCGGGGCGCCGGAGCAGGAGGGCGGGGCCAAGAGGAGCAGCGCGGGCAGCAGGACGGCCAGCAGCAGGCCGGGGACGCGGCGTGGCGGGGACGGTGCGGTTCTGGTCATGTCCCGAGCATAGCATGGCGCGCCGGGTTGGGACAGGTCGGAGTCAACTCTTTGTTTATTTCCGAATACAAAGTGTGATAACGGAGAGGAAGGCACCTTTATTCGCAGGGGAATGCAGGGGCCGGAGCGCGGCGTTTTATGGGCGCGTCCCGGTGCTGCGGGCCGCGGGGTGTACTCCGGGGGTTCAGCGCAAAGGAGGCAGTATGTTGCGGCAGTTTTCCATCGGTATCCGCATTTATCTCGTTCTTTTGATCATGGTGGTGTTCGGGTCCGGGGTGGTTCTGGCGTTCATGTACAACGCGGGGCACATCCGTGAGATCAGCGTGAGCGAGGTCAGCAAGCAGATGGTCGACGGCCAGCGCCAGAAGCTGGAGGTGGCCACGCGGTCCCTGGCGGAGTCCCTGGGCGTGCTTATCGCGGGGGTGGCCGACGAGGCGGAGCGGGTGGAGATGATCCGCGCGGCGGTGGACCCGATCCGCTTCGAGTCGGACCAGTCGGGGTATTTTTTTGTGTATCAGGAGACGTCCTGCGTGGCCCTGCCGCCCAACAAGAAGCTGCTGGGCAAGGACCTGGGCGATCTGAAGGACAAGAACGGGGTCTACCTGGTGCGTGAGCTGCTGGCCCGGTCCAAGGCCGGGGGCGGCTTCGTCGAGTACATCTGGCCCAAGCCCGGCGCGGGCGACCAGCCCAAGCTGTCCTACGCGATGTTCATTCCCGGCACGACGTACTGGATCGGCACGGGCGTGTACATCGACAACGTCGAGGCGGCCAAGGCGTCCATCGCCGGGACCATCGAGGGCGTGGTCCGCAAGGGCACGACCTGGATCGTGGGCGTGATTTCCGGGGTGTTCGTGCTGGCGGTGCTGCCGCTGGCGGTGCTCATCGTGCGCAGCATCACCGGCCCCCTGGCGCAGGCCACCGGCGCCGCCGACGAGATCGCGGGCGGCAACTACGACCTGACCCTGGACGCCCGGGGCCGGGACGAGGCGGCCCGCCTGCAGGGCGCGCTGAACCGCATGGCCCAGACGCTGGCGGCGAACATCGAGGAGATCACGGCCAAGACCAGCGAGGCCGAAGAGAAGGCTGCCGCCGCGCAGCGGGCGCAGTCCGAGGCCGAGGAGGCCGGGCGCCGGGCCGAGTCCGCCCGGGCCGAGGGCCTGCTGCACGCCGCCGGGCAACTGGAGGCCGTGGTCCAGCGCATCTCCGCCGCCACGGAGGAGATTTCCGCGCAGGCCGACGAGATCCGCAGCGGCACGGACGTGCAGCGCGACCGCATCCAGACCACGGCCACGGCCATGGAGGAGATGAACGCCACGGTGATGGAGGTGGCGCGCAACGCGGGCAGCGCGGCGGAGCAGGGCGGCGAGGTCCAGGCCAAGGCCCTGGAGGGCGCGGACGTGGTGAACCGTTCGGTGAAGGCCATGGACACCACCCGCGACCAGACCCACGCCCTGCAGGAGAGCATGAACGATCTGGGCCGCCAGGCCGAGTCCATCGGGCAGATCATGACGGTGATCACGGACATCGCCGACCAGACCAACCTGCTGGCGCTCAACGCCGCCATCGAGGCGGCGCGGGCGGGCGACGCGGGCCGTGGGTTCGCCGTGGTGGCGGACGAGGTCCGCAAGCTGGCGGAGAAGACCATGACCGCCACCAAGGAGGTGGGCGACTCCATCCGGGCCATCCAGAGCGTGGCCACGCGCAACATCGAGGGCATGCAGACGGCGGTGCGCGACCTGGAACAGGCCGTGGAACTGTCCACGCGCTCGGGCGAGGTGCTTTCGGAGATCGTGTCCGGCACCGAGGACAGCGCGGAGCAGATCCGCTCCATCGCCACGGCGGCGGAGCAGCAGTCCGCCGCCTCGGAGGAGATCAACCACGCCATCGAGGAGATCAACTCCATCGCCTCGGACACGGCGCGCGGCGTTGCCGAGACCACCCAGGCCCTGAGCGACCTGGCCGAGCAGGCCTCGGCCCTGGGCCGTCTGGTCCGCGAGCTGCGGATGCAGGGCGAGGCGGCGCAGGGCTAGCCCCGCCGCCCCGGCCCCTGGCGAAGGCCCCGTCCGGCTTCCCGGACGGGGCCTTTTCCCGTGCCGGGCGGTGCGTGCGGCGGTGCGCGGCGTGCGCGTTTTTCCGCAAAACCGTTGCCGCAAGTATTCCCGTCATGTATACGATGGATTGAAATCCGCAATCCATCAACTGGAACAGGGGGGAGAGATGCGAAAGCTGCTGCTTGGCTGTGTGGTCCTGTTGGTCCTGGGCGCCGTGGCCTGCGTCGGGTCGGGGAAATCATATCAAAACAGTTCGGAATACGAGGTCATCGCCTGGAACGACCTCGGGATGCATTGCTACGACGACAGTTTCGCGGTCTTTTCCATTCTGCCGCCGTTCAACGTGGTCTGGGCGCAGGTCATCCGCAAGGGCGAGAAGCCGGAGATCGTGACCGAGGGCCTGAGCGTGAGTTTCGCCTACGAGGGCAACACCACCTCGGCGGGCAAAAGCGATTTCTGGGACCACGCCAAGGCGCTGTTCGGTGCGGACCTGGCCCCCGGGGTCGGGCTCACGGGGCTCGCGGTGCAGGGGGCGATGCAGCCCGAGGGCGACCATTTCAAGGCCGAGGGCATCCCGCTGACCGAGGTGAACGACGACGGCACGGTGGACCACTACCAGGTCTGCGTGGTCACGGTGCGCGACGCCTCGGGCAAGGTCGTGGCCGGCACGAAGACCATCTCGCCGCTATCCACGGAGATGCACTGCTCCTCGTGCCACGACGACGGCAAGATGCGGGGCATCGCGGCGGGCGACTACCGCACGAACATCCTGCTGCTGCACGACCGGCTTTCGGGCACGCGCCTGGCGGGCGGCGGGCCGGTGCTCTGCGCGGGCTGCCACCCGTCCAACGCGCTGGGCACCAAGGGCGGGATCATCTCCCTGTCCCACGCCATGCACAAGCGCCACGCCTTCATCAAGGACACCCTGGAAGGCTGCTACCGCTGCCACCCGGGCAAGAACACCAAGTGCCTGCGCGGGGTGATGTTCTCCAAGGGCATCATCTGCACCGACTGCCACGGGGACATGGCCAAGGTGGGCGACACCGCCCGCAACCCGTGGCTCCAGGAGCCGGACTGCGGCAAGTGCCACAAGTACGGCGCCCAGCCGGGCATGCTGTACCGCTTCTCCAAGGGCCCGGGCGGGATCTATTGCGAGGCCTGCCACGGCAGCACCCACGCCGAGTATCCCTCGGGCCTGGACAAGGACAACGCCCAGTCCATCCGCCTGCAAGGCAAGGCAGGGCCCATCGGCGACTGCGCGGCCTGCCACGGCAAGGACATGCCGGGCGGCGCGGTGCACACGGCCATGGGCATGTAGCCCGGAGCGAGAACGGAAGGTGCCGAGGCCCGGGCGGGAGCCCGGGCCTTTTTCGTGGGCGGGAGCGCGGCGCGGGCGGGGCGCCTCAGGGCCGCAGCGTGCCCGCCGCGCAGGCCTCGTCCAGCACGGCCATGACCGTGGGCCACAGGCCGGGCAGGGCCTCGCGGATGGGCGCCATGCGCCGCTCCACCTGGGGCCGGGCGATGTCGTGGATGCGCCAGGTGCCGCCGTCGGTGTTGCGGTTCTGGAACAGGACCTGGAAGCGGTCCAGGGCGGCCGCGACCTTGGCCTCGGGCGTGGACGCGGCCTCGAACTCTTCCCACAGGGCGCGTAGGCGGGCGTTCGCGTCCGGCGGCAGCAGGCCGAAGATGCGGCTCGCGGCGGCCTGTTCGCGCTCGGCCTTGTCCGCGTTGGCGGCGGCGTCGTAGCAGAAGGTGTCCCCGGCGTCGATCTCGATGACGTCGTGCAGCAGGAGCATGGTCACCACGCGGTCCACGTCCACGGGCCAGGCCGCGTATTCGGCCAGGACCACGGCCATCAGCGCCGCGTGCCAGGAGTGTTCGCAGCTGTTCTCGCGGCGGGTGCCGTTCATGACAAGGTTCTGGCGCAGGACGTTCTTCAGGCCGTCCAGGGTTTCGATGAAGGCGATCTGCCGGTCCAGGCGTCCGGGGTCGGTTTCGGGGGGCATGTGCGGTCCGTGGTTGCGGTGTGCGGGGTGGAGCGGGGTCAGGGGCGGGCCAGGGCGGCCAGCTCCCCGGCGCAGGCCGGGGCGCAGGCGTCCAGCAGCTCGCGGATGGCGGCGAACAGGCGCTGGTTGGCCTGCTCGCAGTGGGCGCGGGCCTTGTCGCGGTAGTCTCCGGCCAGCAGGCCGTAGCCCAGGCGGAAGGTGACGTCCTCGCGCAGCTCGGCCATCAGGCCCAGGGAGGCCAGGGCGTCCAGGTCCGGGTCGCTGAAGTGGCGGCGGTGGACCACCTCGTTGCGGCGTTCGCTGCTCAGGCGCACCAGCTTCCACAGGGCGTCCACCTTCGCGCCCACGTCCCCGGAGCCCACGCGGTCCAGGATCTTGCGGTAGGACAGGCGGTTCTCCTTCTGGCCCACGCGGTACAGGTGGTTCAGCAGGTGCAGGCATTTCTCGTAGGCCGAGCAGGACTTGACGAAGAAGGCCTCCAGGAAGAAGCGCACGTGCTCGTGTTCGGACAGGTGCAGGGCCTTGTGCCGCTCGTCCGGGGAGAAGTCCTGGATGTACAGCGGGATGAAGGACAGCTGCTCGCAACTGCGCATGATCTCCTCCAGCCAGCGGAAGGCGCCCGCCACGTATTCGCGCACGGCGCGCTGGCGGCCGGGGTCGCCGCCGTCCAGCAGGTCGCGCATGGCCTCGGCCAGGGCCCGGGACAGGGCGTTGTCGTAAACGGATTCCGGTGCGTATTCGGGCATCATGGGCTCCTGCGGCCGCGCCGCTCCCGCAGCCTAGGTCCACCGGCGCGCCCTGGCAAGGCCCAAGTGCCGCTTGGACCCCGCGCGGCTCTCTGCTATCCTTTGCGGATGCACGACGCGACGCGACGAGACGGGCGGATCTTCGCCGTGGGGGACATCCACGGCTGCCGCCGCCGGCTGGTGGAGCTGATGGACCGCCTGCCCCTGGACAGGGAGCGGGACACGCTGGTCTTTCTGGGCGACTACATCAACCGGGGCCCGGACTCGCGCGGGGTGCTGGACTATCTGACGCAACTGCGCCGGGAGCTGCCGCGGACGGTGTTCCTGATGGGCAACCACGAATACGCGCTTTTGGCCTACGCCGAAAGCGGCGACCCGGCGCTGCTGCCCGAGCTGCGGGTGCTGGGCGTGGAGGCCACCCTGGCCAGCTACGGCGACGCTTCGGTGCGCAGCCTGCTGGACCTGTCCTTCCTGCCGCCGGAGCACCTGGACTTCCTGAACTCCCTGGAATTCTGTCGGCGCCTGGGGCCGTATCTCTTCGTCCACGCCGACGCGCCCGAGGAGGACTCGCCCTGGCGCGGCATGGACGAGCTGGTGGCCAGCAGGCGGCTGGCCACGGCCTGCGAGACGGGCGAGAGCGCGACCCTGGTCTTCGGGCACACGCCCCTGGCCGCGCCGCTGGTGGCCCCGGGGCGCATCGGCATCGACACCGGCGCGGTCTACGGCAACCTGCTCACGGCCGTGGAGCTGCCCGCGCTGCGCTTCCATCACGCCTGATTTTCAGGAGAATTCAATTCGCGGTCGTCCCAGCGGCCATCCAGGAAGGCCTTGGCGTAGCGCGCCGGGGCCTCGTCGTCGTTCATCTGCGCGTCCAGCAGGCGGCTGTAGCCCAGCAGGCGGCCCAGCATCTCCAGGTGCTCCTCCATGGCCGGGCGCGGCGCGCCCACCAGCTGGGCGGAGATCAGGTCCCCGGCCAGGGCGCAGGTGAAGCCCCGGGCCGTCAGCACCTGGGCGATGAAGGCCGTCCGGCGGCGGCAGCGCTCGGCGCCGGTGCCCCCGCCCTTGAAGCGGAAGCGGGCGTAGTTGGCCGGGGCCATGGGCCCGCACACGGCGTCCAGCATGGCGAAGTGGAATTCCATGCGGGCGTTGAGGTTCAGGTAGTCGCGCGCGGCCAGGGCGTAGTTGAACTCCCCGGCGGGGCGGGCGCCGCCCTTGTCCAGCATGGTCCGCGAGAGCAGCCCGGCCAGGGCCCCGACGGGCGGGGCGCTGTGCCAGGACAGGCCGGGCGTGGTCAGGCCCCGGATCAGCGCGGCCAGGGGCCGGGAGGTCACGTCCTGCGGGCCCAGGGCCCCGCGCGCCGGGGCGCCCAGGAAGGCGCCGCCCAGGTCGATGGCCAGGAAGTGGAAGGGCACGCCGATGTCCAGGCGCCTCAGCAGGCTCCCGGCCTGGTCCATCACGCCGTCCCCGGCGTTGAACATGGCCAGCACGGCGTTTTCGTGCAGCAGCCGCACCAGGTCGTGCAGGGAGCGGCATTCCAGGGGCGAGAAGGTTGCGCCGTAGGCGTCGGTGAGGTTCAGCGGCACCACCAGGGCGCGCAGGGCCTCGCGCCGGGGGTCGCCCTGGGCGCGCGGGGCGCAGCGCTCGCGGGCCGGGGCCTCGGCCTCGCCGGGTGCCCAGATGTCCGGCGGCGCCTCGTGGACCCGGCCCCGGTCGGCGTCCAGCACCACCCAGGCGCCGTCGGGCACGTCGCGGGCGGCGGTCATGGTCCCCGTGACCATGGGCACGGCGTATTCGCGGGCGATGCACGACAGGTGGTCCGCCGGGTTGCCCACGTCCACGATCAGCCCGGCGAAGTCGCACAGCCGCCGGGCGGCGTCCACCACGGACTGGGAGAGCAACAGGATGCGCGGCTGCGGCCCGTCGGCGCGCGCCGCCTCCAGCTCCGCCGCGTCGCGCACCGTGAGCACGCGGCCCACGGCCTTGCCCGGCGAGGCGCAGAGCCCCGGGGCCAGCACGGCGCCCTCGGCCCGCAGCCGGGCCCCGCCCGCCGGGACGGCGGCCAGGCGCAGGGGCCGGGCCTGCAATATCCGCGGCGCGCCCTGGCGGTCGAAGGCCCATTCTATGTCCTGAGGCGCGCCTTCGAGGTTCTCGATGCGCCGGGCCAGGCGCACCAGTTCGGCCAGCTCCGCGCGCGAGAGCAGCGGGGCGCGGCGCTCGGCCTCGGGCACGGGGGCGCGGGTCAGCCCGCCGCCGGGCGCGGCCACCTCGGCGTCGGTCTTGTCCGCCACCAGGGCCTCGGCGTGGAACAGCCGCCCGCCGTCGCGCGCCGGGTGGTAGACGTCCGCCGGGGCCTCGCCGCCCACGGCCAGGGTCCCCAGCCCGGGCACGGCGCTGACCAGCATCCGCCCCCGGTCCGGGGCCGTGGGATCGGTGGTCATGCAGATGCCCGCGCAGCGCGCGTCCACCATCCGCTGGCAGAGCACGGCCATGTCGAAATCCGTCAGGGGCAGGCCCGCGCGCAGGCGGTAGGCCAGGGCCCGGGCCCCGAAGCAGCTGGCCACCACGCGGCGATAGGCCGCGCCCAGGGCCTCCGGGTCCGTGACGTTGAGCACCGAGCTGAACTGCCCGGCGAAGGAGTGGTCGGCGCGGTCCTCGGCCACAGCGCTGCTGCGGGCGGACAGGGCCAGGGGGCCACTGGCGGCCAGGGCGGCCCAGGCCTCGTCCAGGGCCTGGGACAGGGGCCCCGGCAGCGGGGCGGCGGCGATGGCCCGGCCGATGTCCGCCGCCACGTCGGGGGCGGCGTCGGGGTCGGTGCGCAGGGCGTCCAGGCGGGAGCGGATCTCCCCGGCCAGCCCGGCCTGTTCCAGGAAGTCGCGGCAGGCGCGGGTGGTCACGGCGAAGCCGTCCGGCACGGGCAGGCCCATGGCCCGCAGCTCGGCCAGGTTCGCGGCCTTGGTGCCCACCTGGCGGGCCTGGCCGGGCTGCACCGCGTCCAGGGGCAGGACCAGGGGCAGGCGCGCCCCGGCGGCGTCCAGCCCGCCCCGGGCTTCGGCCACGGCGGCGAACAGCCGCTGGTGCGTGGCGTAGTAGCGCTCGTGCCCGCCGCCGGAGAGCATGTTCAGCCCGTCCACCAGCTCGGCGCACACGGCGAAGGACTCGTCCAGCAGGCGGCCCACGGCCTCGTCGTCCCCGGCGGCCAGGGCGGCGTCCACCAGGCCGATGATCTCCAGGGCCCGGGCGTTGTTCTCCTGGAACACGCGCAGGGCGTGGTAGCGGGCCTTGAGGTCTTCCAGGACCAGGGCCTGTGTGGCCCGGCGGCGCTCGCGCCACCAGCGGGTCAGGCGTTCTAGCACGGCGCGCCTCCCGGGCCCGGCGGTTCGGGCAGGTGGCGGGCGGCGAAGTCGTCGTAGAGCCGGGCGGCGTCGCCGTCGGCGTGCAGGGACAGGTCGCGCTGGCGGGTCACGGCGGTCAGCGCGCCCAGGGCGCGCAGGGCCTGGCGCAGGCAGTCCGTCCCGGCCAGCTTCAGGCGGCCCGCCACCAGGTCGCCCTTTTGCGAGACGTTGAAGTCCAGCGCGGCCAGCACGCGGCGGATGAAGCGCGCCCGGCGCTCGCGGCGCCTGGGGTCGGCCAGCCCGCCCACGAAGCGGAAATAGACGTAGTCGCGCGTGGCGTCGCCGGAGAGCAGGGCGTCCACCACGCTGAAATGGTAGCCCAGGCGCAGGCTGAGGTTCAGGTAGTCCGCGCCGGCGATGGCCAGGTTGCCCGCCAGGACCTCGGGCGCGGCGTCCAGGGCCCGGGCCGTGCGCGACATGCCCGAGACCACGTCGCGCAGGGAGAGTTCGGGCTGTTCGGCCTCGGCCCAGGCGCCCTGGCGCGAGAGGCCTTCCAGGAAGGCGGCCAGGGGCTCGCAGCGCACGTCTGCGGGCCGGGCCGGGCCGTCGCCGTCTGCGCTCAGGCCGCCGCCGATGTCCAGCACGCGCATGGTCAGCGGCACGCCGGTCTCCAGCTCGCGGGTGTGCAGCCCGCCCAGGCCGGGGCGGCGCTCGTGCAGCTCCGCCAGCTCGGACACGGCCCGCTCGTGGCAGTAGTGCAGGATGTCGTGGTAGCTGCGGCAGCCCCGGGGCGAGAATTCCGGGGCCTGCGGATCCACCAGGTGCAGCGGCAGGATGAAGCGCAACAGGCGCCGCAGCAGGCGGTATTCCGGGTCCCCGGGATCGAACTCCGCGCCGCTGCCCGCGCTGCGCAGCAGCTCGTCCTGGATGCCCTCGTAGACCACGGCCTCGGCGGCGTCCACGGTCACGGCCGCGCCCTCGGGCAGGGCCGTCAGGGCCTCGGCCATGCCGAACACGGCGGGTACGCGCAGCTCGCGGGCCACGGTGGCCAGATGCCCGGCGGCGGTGCCCGTGGCCGTGACCAGGGCCCCGGCGCGTTGCAGCAGCGGGGCCAGGCGCGGCGAGGCCGTGCGCGCCACGGCCACGGCCCCGGCGGGGAAGGCCTGCGGGGCCAGGGTCTCGTCCACGCGGACCACCGTGCCCGCGGCCACGCCGGACTGCACGGTCTGCCCGCCCCGGGCCAGGATGCGGGCCCGGGCCAGGGCCTCGGCCAGGTCCGGGTCGTCGCCTTCGTCCGGGCGCGGCAGCGGCGCCACGGAGAGGATCACCGGCCTGCCGTCGGGGCCCAGGTTCCAGTCCATGACGCAGGGCGCGCCCAGGCGGCGTTCCAGGAGCAGGGCGGCCTCGGCCAGGATGCGCTGGACCCGGGGCGGCAGCAGGGCCGTGCCGTGCAGCAGGCCGTCGGCCCCGGCGCCCGTGGGGCGGCGGCCGTCGGGCAGGCGGCGGTCCAGGGGCCGGGGCGCGACCAGGCTGCGCACGGGGTCGAAGGGATG
>CAYUIN010000027.1:0-173 GCA_964444695.1 uncultured Desulfocurvus sp. | reverse complement strand
GGCGTCGGCGTCCTCGCCGTCTGCGGTGCGGCCGGGCGCGGCGCCTTGCACGCGGGCCCGCACCAGGAGCAGGTCCAGCTGGCCTTCGGGCCCGGGCTGGGCCGGGGCGCGGGTCAGGACCTCGCCGCCCACGGCGGCGGGCGGCTCCTCGCGGACCATGGCCAGCAGGCCCA
>CAYUIN010000026.1:0-11226 GCA_964444695.1 uncultured Desulfocurvus sp. | reverse complement strand
CCATTCCTCTGCCTGCGACCACCGCGTGCAGGCCGAGGTGCTGGAGGCCTGGGCCGCCGCCCTGGGCCGGGCCCCGGTGCTGGGGCTGGAGATGGTGCCCATGGACCTCCAGCCGCAGCTGGACCGCTTCAACGCGGGCGAGATCGGCCCCGACGGGCTGGCCGAGGCCGTGGACTGGAAGAAGGTCTGGGGCCACCCGTATGCCGTGTACAAGCCGCTGTTCGAGGCCGCGCGGCGCCTGGGCGCGCCCCTGGCGGCGCTGAACGTGCCGCGCCGCGTGGTGCAGGCCGTGAGCGACGGCGGGCTGGGGGCCGTGGACGCGGCGGACGCGAATCTGGCCCCGCCGCTGCTGCTGCCGCCGGACCCGGAGCAGGTCGCGGCCCTGGCCGAGCAGTTCCGCCGCCACGCGGCGATGATGCCCGCCGAGGCCGCCGCCGCGCGCCATGAGCGCTTCATGCGCGTGCAGAGCCTGTGGGACACGGCCATGGCCCGCGCCGCCGCCCGCGCCCGGCGCTCGTATGCGCGCCCGGTGCTCATCGTGGCCGGGTCCGGGCACGTGGAGAACGGCTGGGGCATCGCCCGCCGCCTGCGCGTGCTGGACTCCCGCGCGCGCTCGCTGACGGTCATGCCCTGGCGCGGCGGGGACGTCGTCGATCCCGCCGAGGCCGACGCCTTCTATTATTGCGGCCTGGCGCACACCTCGCGCCTGGGCTTCGTGCTCGAGGAGCGCGGCGACGAGGTCGTGGTCACGGGCGTTGCGCCGGACACCAAGGCCGCCCGCGCGGGCTTCGCCCCCGGCGACGTGCTGCTCACGGTGCTGGGCGACCCGGTGGAGGGCCTGTGGTCGCTGCACAAGGCGGCCCTGGTGGCCGGGCGCGAGAAGCGGCCCCTGACCTTCGGCGTGCGCCGGGGCGGGGCGGTGATCGAGCTGTCCATCCTGCTCACCGGCACCCCGGGCGCCGAGGAACAGGCCGAAGACGCGCCCGCCGCGCCCGCGCCCGAACCCCAAGCGCCCAAGGCCGACTAGACCCGCCATGCCCGAACTGCCCGAAGTGGAAACCATCGCCCGGGGCCTGCGCGAGGCGCTGTGCGGCGCGCGGTTCACGGCGGCGGCGCTGCCCTGGCCCGGTGTGCTGGACTCGTCCCACGGGGCGCTGCCGCGCCGGGACTTCCTGGAGGCCATGCCCGGGGCGGAGGTCCTGGCGGTGCGGCGCCGGGCCAAGGCGCTGCTGCTGGACCTGCGCACCGCGCCGCAGCCGCTGTTGCACCTCGGCTTTCACCTGCGCATGACCGGGGCGCTGACCGTGGAGCCGCCGGGCGCGCCCGAGCGCACGCACACCCGCCTGATCTTCGACCTGGCCGACGGGCGCCGCCTGTTCTTCGGCGACGTGCGCAAGTTCGGCCGCTGCCGGGCCATGACCCCCGAGGCCCTGACCCGCTGGCCGTTCTACGCCGCCCTGGGGCCCGAGCCGCTGGAGATATCCGCGCGCGAGTTCGCGGCCCTGTTCGCCGGGCGGCGCGGGCGGATGAAGGCCCTGCTGCTCGACCAGAAGGTCATCGCGGGCATCGGCAACATCTACGCCGACGAGAGCCTGTTCCGCGCGGGCATCCGCCCGGACGCCCCGGCGGACCGGGTCAGCGCCGCGCGGCTGGCGGGGCTGCACGTGGCCCTGACCGAGGTCCTGACCGAGGCCATCGCGGCCAACGGCTCGTCCATCAACGACTACGTGGACGCCCACGGCGACGCCGGGGCCTTCCAGAACGATTTCAGGGTCTACGGCCGGGCCGGGCAGGACTGCCGCCGTTGCAAGGCCCCCCTCATGAAGAGTACAGTGGCGGGCCGGACCACGGTGTTCTGCCCCAAATGCCAACGCTAGCGGGGCGCGGCGCCGGGGCGTCCGCTTCCCCAACCGCCAGCCTGGCGCAGCGCGCCGGAGCCGTATGACGAACCATTCCCGGGTCATCGCCAAGAACGCGGCCGTCGTGGCCGGGGCCACGCTGGCCTCGCGCATCCTGGGGTTCGTGCGCGACCTGGTGACGGCCTTCGCCCTGGGCGCGGGGCCGCTGGCCGACGCCTTCTTCGTGGCCTTCCGCCTGCCGAACCTGCTGCGGCGCCTGTTCGGCGAGGGCTCGCTGACCATGGCCTTCGTGCCGGTCTACACCCGCACCCGCGAGGAGTCCGGCGAGGCCGAGGCCCACGCCATGGCCCGCTCCATCATGGCCTGGCTGCTGCTGATCCTGGGGCTGGTCACGGCCGTGGCCATCCTCGGTGCGCGGCCGCTGGTGATGCTCATCGCCCCGGGCTTCGCCGACGACCCGGCCGTGCTGGACGTCACGGCGGACCTGACGCGCATCTGCTTCCCGTACATCCTGTTCGTCTCCGGCATGGCCCTGTGCATGGGCATCCTCAATTCGTCGGGGCGGTTCCTGGCCCCGGCGGCGGCGCCCTGCGCGCTGAACGTGGTGCTCATCGCGGCGGCGCTGATCGGCGTGTACGGCGGGCTGTCCGTGCCGCACTGCCTGGCCGTGGGCGTGCTGGTGGCCGGGGCGGCGCAACTGGCGCTGCAACAGCCGTCGCTCAGGCGCGCGGGATTCTCCTGGCGTGGGCCGTGGTCCTGGCGGCACCGGGGCGTGCGGCGCACGGGGCTCCTCATGCTGCCCACGGTCTTCGGCGCGGCGGTCTACCAGATCAACATCGTCATCGGCACCATGCTGGCCTCGTTCCTGGCGGCGGGCAGCATTTCGTACCTGTACTACGCGGACCGGCTGGTGCAGTTCCCGCTGGGCGTGTTCGGCGTGGCCGTGAGCACGGCGGCGCTGCCGAGCCTGTCGTCGCTGGCCGCGCGTGCGGACATGGACGGCTTCAAGGACACGCTCAACGCCAGCCTGCGCCTGACGCTGTTCATCAGCCTGCCCGCGGCGGCGGGGCTGATGGCCCTGTCCGGGCCCATCGTCTCGCTGCTGTTTCAGCGCGGGGCCTTCGACGCCCACGCCGTGTCCGCCACGTCCTGGGCGCTGGTGGCCTACGGCGCGGGGCTGCCCGCCTTCGCCCTGGTGCGGCCCCTGGTCTCGGCGTACTACGCCGTGCAGGACACCAAGACCCCGGTGCGCGTGGGCGTGGTCTGCCTCATCGTGTACGTGGTCACGGGCGTGGCCCTGATGCGGCCGCTGGACCACGTGGGCCTGGCGCTGGCCACCACGGTCTCGTCCTGGGTCAACGCGGGCCTGCTGCTGGTCGGGCTGCGCACCAAGTTCGGCCCCTGGGCGACCTTCGGCCGGGCGACCATGGTCTACGCCATCCAGGCGGCGGCCATCGCCGTGGGCGCCGGGGCCACGGCGGGCCTGGGCCGCTGGGCCGTGGCGCTGATTCCGGTCTGGGCCGTGGCCTACGCGGTGGTGTCCTGGTTCTCGGGCGTGCCCGAGGCGCGGCTGGTGCGCGAGGCGCTGGCCCGGCGCATGAGGCGCGGGCGCTGATCCCGGCGGCCCCGGGGCCCCACGCGGGGGTTCCGCCCCGGGCCGAAGTGGGGTACAAGGCCGAAACGAACCGAACGAGGGGCTCATGTCCGAGATATTCCTGATCAAGATTTCCGGCGAGGACAAGCCGGGCATCATGCACCAGATCACCTCCATCCTGGCCGGGTACGACGTGCGCGTGCTCGACATCGGCCAGGCCTCGGTGCACAACACGCTGTCGCTCGGCCTGATCATCGAGATCCCCGACCGCCACGGCTCCGCGCCGATCCTCAAGGATCTGCTCTACGGCGCCAACGAGCTGGGCGTGAAGCTCAAATTCTCCCCCATCTCCCTGGACAAGCACGAGACCTGGGTCCGCGCCCAGGGCCGCAAGCGCTACATCGTGACCCTGCTGGCCCGCGAGATCGGGGCGGACATGGTGGCCCGCGTCTCCGGCACGCTCAACGCCAACGGGCTGAACATCGACTCCATCTCGCGCCTGTCCGGGCGCATCTCCCTGGTGGACCCGCCGCGCACCCCGCGCGCCTGCGTGGAGCTTTCCGTGCGCGGCGAACCGGCGGACATCGAGGACCTGCGCTCCTCGTTCATGGTCATCTCCCAGGAGATGGGCCTGGACATCGCCTTCCAGGAAGACACGGTCTACCGCCGCAACCGCCGCCTGATCGCCTTCGACATGGACTCGACCCTGATTCAGGCCGAGGTCATCGACGAATTGGCGCGCAAGGCGGGGGTCGTGGACGAGGTCTCGCGCATCACCGAGGCCGCCATGCGCGGCGAGCTGGATTTCAAGGCCAGCCTGGCGCGGCGCGTGGGCCTGCTGGAAGGGCTGGACGCCGCCGTGCTGGAGGACGTGGCCCGGAGCATCCCCATGACCGAGGGCGCCGAGCGGCTGGTCAGCAACCTGAAGAAGCTGGGCTACAAGATCGCCATTCTTTCCGGCGGGTTCACGTATTTCGGCCAGCGCCTGCGCGAGCGCCTGGGCGTGGACTACGTGTACGCCAACGAGCTGGAGATCGTGGACGGTAAGCTCACGGGCAAGGTCACCGGGGAGATCGTGGACGGCGCGCGCAAGGCCGAGCTGCTTACGGACATCGCGGCGCGCGAGCACATCGACCTGCAACAGGTGGTGGCCGTGGGCGACGGAGCCAACGACCTGCCCATGCTGGGCAAGGCGGGCCTGGGCATCGCCTTCCACGCCAAGCCCATCGTCAAGAAGGGCGCCAAGCAGGCCATCTCCACCCTGGGCCTGGACGGCATCCTGTACCTGCTCGGCCTGCGCGACCGCGAGGCCCTGGAGTAGGGCGACCATGGGCGCCAAGGACGCGGACGCGGGCGCGCCGCGCACGGTCGCCGAGGCCCGGGACTACTTCCCGCGCGGCCTGTCCCAGCCCGCCACGGGCTACCGCTTTTCCCTGGACGCCCTGCTGCTGGCCGAGTTCGCCACCCTCTCCGGCGTGATCCGCGTGGCGGACCTGGGCTGCGGCTGCGGCGTCATCGGCTTGGCCCTTCTGCTGCGCCAGGCCCGCGCCCGGACCCCGCTCCGCCCGGGCCGCGAACTGCACGTCACGGGCATCGACCAGAACCCCGAAATGATCGCCTGCGCCCTGGAGAATGCGGCGCGCCTGGGCTTCGACCAGCGCTACGCGGCCGTCCAGGCGGACGTCGCCGCGCTGCGCGGTCGGACGGACCCCGCGCCCGAGAGCGTGGACCTCGTGGTCTGCAACCCGCCGTACCGCGACCCGGCCAGCGGCAGGCGCAGCCCGGACCCCGGGCGGGACGCCGCCCGCTTCGAGACCGTGGCCCCCGGACGGGCATTCATGGAGGCCGCGTCCCTGGTGCTGAAGAACCGCAAGCGGGCCTGCTGCAT
Source organism: uncultured Desulfocurvus sp. (assembly GCA_964444695.1). Classification (GTDB taxonomy): domain Bacteria; phylum Desulfobacterota; class Desulfovibrionia; order Desulfovibrionales; family Desulfovibrionaceae; genus Desulfocurvus. The sequence goes on along the minus strand of CAYUIN010000026.1, from coordinate 5,885 downwards.
CGGCCTGGCCGAGCGCACGGACGCGTTGCTGGCCGACGCCGCCTCCTGCCGTCTGACGCCCAAGCGCCTGCGCTTCGTCCACCCCCGCCCCGGCGACCCTGCCCGGCTCGTGCTGCTGGAACTCGCCAAGAACGGCGGCCCCGGCCTGCTGGTGGAACCGCCGCTGACCCTGCATCAGGCAGGCGGCACCCGGCTCACGGACGAGGCCCTGACCTTCTGCCCGGCGCTGGCCTGCAACGCCTGATCCTCCCCCGGGGAGCCAGTCCGTTTTCTCGAAATCGAGAAACGCCCTGGTCCTTGAGGACCAGGGCGTTTTGATTCATTGCCTTGCGATTCGCTACCTAATCAAAGGCTTTGTCCACGGTCCAGGCTTCCCAGACCTTGCCCACCAGGCCCACGTGGGGCTTGAGGGTGGGCTTGCCGGGTTGCCAGCCGGACGGGGTGGCCTCGCCGCCCTTGGAGGCGCGGACCACCTGGAAGGCCTTGATCTGGCGGATGGTCTCGTTCACGTTGCGGCCCACCGGCGGGGTCAGGACCTCGAAGCCCTGGATCACGCCGTCCGGGTCGATGAGGAACCGGCCGCGCACGTCCACGCCGCCGTCCGGGTCGTACACGCCGTAGACCTCGCCCACCTTGCCCCCGCCGTCCGAGAGCATCGGGAAGGGGATCGTGCCCGCCGTGACCATCTTGGACAGCTCCGTGTCCACCCACATCTTGTGCACGAACATGCTGTCCACGCTCATGGACAGGACCTGCACGCCCAGGGCCTCGAATTCGGCATTCTTCTCGGCGACCGCCGAGACTTCCGTCGCTCAGACGAAGGTGAAGTCGCCCGGGTAGAAGCAGAGCACGACCCATTTGCCCAGATAATCGGAAAGCCTGACCGACGTGAAATTGCCCTGGTGATACGCGGGCGCCGCGAAATCCGGCGCCTTCTGCCCGACCCTGATCATGACCCTTCCTCCTGCGCCCTTTTCGGGCGCGGTCTGTTGCGTGGACTGCTCCGGTGCCTCTTCGCCGACGACGCCCCCTGTGGGCCGGGCGCACCCGACGGGTGTTTCTTCAGGCATCTGCGCTTCCTCCTGTTGATTGCATGTATAGGTAAATTCTATATATTGGCCGCTGAGAATAGTAATTTCCTTATACATGCGCCGCGCGGTCGTGTCATCCCTGGAGAAATCTGAGCGACGTCGTCGGATACATCGGCGGGGGGAGAAGCGCCTTGCGCTCCTGTCGGAAGCGGGACGGCGCAGGCCGGGCAGTACGTTTTTGGGGGCTCGGTCGGGCCGGGGCGGATGGCCCAGAAGGCGAGCAGGGCGGGAAAACCAGGAACCGGTGGGCTGCCGGGTGATGATGATACGGCGCGGGCCCCGCGCCCCGGCGGCCCGGGCGGCCGGCGCAAAAAGCGCCGCCCCGGAGCTGGCTCCGAGGCGGCGCGGTCATGGTCCGTGTGCACCCGTGGCGTGGCGGCCTACGGCGACCATTCGCCGTCGTCGTCCACCATGGTGCGGTTCTCGTCCCTGGAAAGAGAATTCCAGAAACGGGACTTCCCGCGCTCCCGCTCCGGCGTGTCGCGGACGGCGTCCTGTGTGAGGTCGCACGATCCGTCGCTCAGGCAGGAGAGGCAGGGGGTGGGGTAATCCATGTTCGCCATGTGAACCTCCCATTGGCTTGGGTGTCGACCTTAAAGATAAGGCCTCGCTGCGGGGAGGCAAGCCCCAATCTTCGGCGCACGGCCGCGCGGAACAGGACACGCTCCCGCCAAATACATCGGCGGCGCGGGCGTCACACGGGAAACGGCGCTGGAGGCGAAACGTTACAACCCTGTCGCAATGGCCGCCGGATGTTGCGCGTTGCGAACGCAGACATTCCGCAAGCAAGCAGATACACCGTTTTTCATTGCGTTTAGGTGACGGTGTGCTATTTTTAAAATGAAGAGAAATGGTATGTATCCGTCTTCTCTATGTTTCTCTGTAGAGCTGTCTATGTGTTGCATGCAGCATAATGACTGGTGAACAGTATTCGTGCGGCGTTTTCGGCGTCGGTAAAAAAAGCCTGCAGTACGCGGTGATTTGGATGGGACCGGTTGCGCGTCGTGCAGAGGACACATGCGGAGGGAAGCATGAAGAATTTGTCCGTGGGCATGAAGATGATTGGAGGCTTCGTCCTGCTGCTCATCCTTGTCTGCTCTGGGCTGGGCATCATCGCCTATGAAAAGGCGGCTCAAGGTGTCCTGGCCCAGGTCCAGGAAAACATTCCCATGAAGGCGGCGGACGGCGCCCGCCTCGTGCGTAGTCGGCTGGACTACTACCAGATCGCCATCCAAAGCATCGCCGCCAGGAACGTGATCCGTTCCATGGACTGGGACATCCAGCGAGCGGCGTTGCAGGCGGAGGCCAAGCGCCTGAACATTCCGCAGTTCGGCGTGGCCGACCTCACCGGGCAGGCCCACCTGAGTGACGACAGCACGACGGACGTCTCCTCGCGAGACTATTTCACGCAGGCCAAGAACGGACAGACCGTCGTCTCCGACGTCGTGATCCACAAGGTCCTGCAAAAGCCGATCATGGTCGTGGCCGCGCCCGTGCGCAACGAGAGCGGCGCCGTCGCCGCCGTGCTCTTCGCCGTGCTGGACGCCACGGAGCTGTCCGAGGTCACGGACGTCATCAAGTACGGCAAGACCGGCTACTCCTACATCATCGACGGCAAGGGCGCGCTCATCGCCCACGCCAACCGCCAGTTCGTCCTGGACCAGCGCAACTTCGTCAAGGAGTCCGAGACCGACAAGGCCTACGCCCGCCTGGCGGACATGATGCGCCGCATGATCGACCACAAGTCCGGCTTCGATGAATACGAATTCATGGGCTCGGTCCGCTTCTTCGGCTACGCGCCCATCGAGGGCACCTCCTGGTCCATCGCCGTGGGCGCCCAGAAGGACGACGTCTACGCCGACATCTACGCCCTGCGCTGGGCCGTGGCCGTGGCCACGCTGGTCGCCCTGGTCGTGGCCGCCCTGGCCGCCTGGGGCATCAGCCGCCTGATCACCGTGCCCGTGTCGCGCCTGATGCGCTACGCCGAAAGCGTCGCCTCCGGCGACCTCGGGGCCGCCTCGGGCATCGACCAGAAGGACGAGATCGGACGCCTCAACGTCAGCATCCAGACCATGGTCGCGGCGCTCATCGAAAAGATGCAGGAGGCCGAACAACAGACCGAGGTCGCCAAGCAGGAGACCGAACGCGCCCAGGTCGCCACCCGCGAGGCCGAACAGGCCCGCGCACAGGCCGAAACCGCCAAGCGCGACGGCATGCTCCAGGCCGCATCCAGCATCGAGGGCGTGGTCGAACGCCTGACCTCCGCCTCCGAACAGCTGGCCGCCCAGGTGGAAGAGGCCAGCCGGGGCGCCGAGGAACAGAAGAACCGCACCAGCGAGACCGCCACCGCCATGGAAGAGATGAACGTCACCGTCCTGGAAGTGGCGCGCAACGCCTCCCACGCCGCCGACGGCTCCGACAAGGCCAGAAAGCGCGCCCAGGACGGCTCCGAGATCGTCGGCCAGGCCGTGGCCGCCATCGGACAGGTCCAGACCCGCGCCGAGGACATGATGGAGAACCTGGGCCGCCTGGGGCAGCAGGCCGAAGACATCGGCCGGATCATGAACGTGATCTCCGACATCGCCGACCAGACCAACCTGCTGGCGCTCAACGCCGCCATCGAGGCCGCCCGCGCGGGCGACGCCGGACGCGGCTTCGCCGTGGTCGCCGACGAGGTCCGCAAGCTCGCCGAAAAGACCATGACCGCCACCAAGGAGGTCGGCGACGCCATCACCGCCATCCAGGGCGGCACCCGCAGCAACATCCAGGGCATGGAACAGGCCGCCCAGGCCGTGGGCGAGGCCACCGCGCTGGCCAACAAGTCCGGCGACTCCCTGCGCGAGATCGTGGCCCTCGTGGAAGAGGCCGCGGACCAGGTCCGCTCCATCGCCACCGCCGCGGAAGAACAGTCCGCCGCCTCCGAAGAGATCAACCGCTCCGTGGAGGACATCAACCGCATCTCCTCCGAGACCAGCGAGGTCATGAACCAGTCCGCACAGGCCATCGGCGAACTGGCCAACCAGTCCATGGACCTGCAACAGCTGGTGGCCAAGCTCAAGCAAGGCTGACCCCCGCACCCGCGCCCCGCGCGCCGCACGCAAAAAAAAGCCCCGCCGGACTCCCGGCGGGGCTTCGTTTCGCGGCGCGGAAAAAACTACGCCAGCGGCAAATGCTTCTCGTCGCGCTGGATGTACAGCACTTCGTAGTTGGCCTTGATCTCGTCCAGCAGCTTGGTCTCCAGCGCCTTGTCCATGTCGTGGATGCGGATGAAGACGTTGCGCGTGGGCACGCCCTCGGGCTCATACGCCGTCAGGATGCTCATCACCCGCGCGTTGTGCGCGTTCATCAGCGCCACCACGGCGCCCAGCGTCCCCGGCTCGTCCGCCAGCTTGATGCCGATCTGCACGCCGCCGTGCAACACGCCCGTGATGGAAATCAGCACGTTGAACACGTCCGTCTGCGTGATCACGCCGATCAGCTTCCCGCCGTCGTCCACCACCGGCAGGCCGCCGATCTTGTGGTCCATCATCAGCACGGCCGCCTTCTCCACGGACTCGTCCGGGGTGATGGTCACCAGCCTGGTGGACATGATGTCCTTCACCTTGATCTCGGACAGCAGGTAGTACAGCTCGTGCACGTCCAGCGTCGTGGCCTTGGACGGCGAGGCCTCCTTGATGTCCCGGTCCGTCACGATGCCCACCAGCGTGCCCTTCTCGTCCACCACGGACAGCCCGCGCACGTTCTTGTCCTTCATGGTCTTGGACGCCCGCATCATCGACGTCTCCGGCGTGACGTGGACGGGATTCGGGGTCATCCAGTTTCCTACGAGCATGGTGCCAACCCTCCTTTGCGTCGCCCGGCTCGGGCGCTTCCATCAAAAATTGGATTTCTTTGCTGTAATCGGGTACTTACCCTTCCAGCGTAAGATTACACGCCCCGGCTGCGTTTTCAACAAAAATCCGGCCGCCAAACACCCCGGCCACGGAGCACTTCCCATGCCGCACCTGTTCCTGGATTGCCGCTCCGGTATCGGCGGAGACATGTTCCTGGCCGCCATGGCCGGGCTGGGCCTGGACCTGGATCCGCTGGCCGACGCCCTGACCCGCGCGGGCGCCCCCGTGCGCCTCGCCGCACCCGAGGTCCGCGTCCACGGCCTCGCCGGCCGCCGCCTGGAAATCAGCACCCCGAACGACCCGCCCCCGCTGCGACACCTCCCGGACATCCTGGCCATCATCCAGCGCTTGGACCTCCCGGAACCCGTGCGCGAAAAGGCCGCCGCCGCCTTCCAAAGACTCGCCGCCACCGAAGCCCGCATGCACGCCGTGCCCGTCGAACAGATCCACTTCCACGAGGTCGGCGCCGTGGATACCCTCGTGGACGTCTGCGGCGCCCTCTACGGCCTGCACGCCCTGGACGTCTCCCGCGTCGTCTGCTCCCCGCTGCCCTGGTTCTCCGGCACCGTCCGCTGCGCACACGGCGAACTCCCCCTGCCCGCACCCGCCACCCTGGACCTGCTGCAAAACAAGCCCGTCTACCCGACCACCGTCACCAAGGAAATCATCACCCCCACAGGCGCCCTGATCATCGACCAGATCACCGACGCCTTCTCCACCGGCCCCCACGGCACCATCCTCCACTCCGCCACCAGCTACGGTACCCACGACCTCCCCACCACCACCGGCCTGCGCCTCATCCTCTTCGACCCAGCCCAGTAGGTTGGGGCCGGGGGCGACACGGGGGAAAGGCAAATGCCTCCGGCGGCTGGGGCGCTGCCCCAGACCCCGCTCAAGGGAA
>CAYUIN010000025.1:0-11270 GCA_964444695.1 uncultured Desulfocurvus sp. | reverse complement strand
AAGGTGAACATGGTCAAGCGCCACACCAAGGCCAACCCCTACACCCAGCAGCCCGGTGGCATTGTGGAGAAGGAAGCTCCGATCCACATCTCCAACGTCGCGCTGATGTGCGACGCGTGCACCAAGCCCACCCGCGTTGGGTACAAGGAAACGGCCGACGGCAAGAAGGTCCGTTTCTGCAAGAAATGCAACGAAGTGATCGACTAGGGTGACGACAATGACACGTCTTGAGAAGATATACCAAGAGAAGGTCGCCCCCGCCCTGCAGAAGGAGTTCGGCTACAAGAGCTCCATGCAGCTGCCCAAGGTGAAGAGCATCAGCCTGAACATGGGCCTGGGCGAGGCGAGCACCAACAACAAGCTGATCGAGGACGCGGTGGAGGAAATGACCGCCATCGCCGGGCAGCGTGCCGTCACCACCCGCGCCAAGAAGTCCATCGCCAACTTCAAGCTGCGCGAAGGCATGCCCATCGGCTGCCGCGTGACGCTGCGCGGCGACCGGATGTGGGACTTCCTGGACAAGCTGATGAACTTCGCGCTGCCGCGCGTGCGCGACTTCCGCGGCGTTCCCGATCGCGGCTTCGACGGGCGTGGCAACTTTACCCTGGGCATCAAGGAACACACGATCTTCCCCGAGTTGAACATCGACCGTGTCGACAACGTCAAGGGTATGAACGTGACCATCGTCACCACTGCCCCGTCCGACAAGGAAGGGAAGGTCCTGCTCGATCTCTTGGGCATGCCTTTCAAGAAGTAAGGAGAGGTTCACATGTCTCGCTTAGCGCTGTTGAACAAATCCCAGGCCAAGCCCAAATTTTCGAGCCGCGCCTACAATCGGTGCCCGATCTGCGGTCGCCCCCGGGCGTTCATGCGCCAGTTCGGCATCTGCCGCATCTGTTTCCGCAACAAGGCCCTGGCCGGCGAATTGCCGGGTGTCCGTAAATCGAGCTGGTAATTTCCAAGGAGTCCATCATGGCTGTGGTTGATCCCATTGCGGATATGCTGTCCCGCATTCGCAACGCCCACCAGGCCCTTCACGGCGAAGTCGCCATTCCCAAGTCCAAGGTCAAGTCCGCCATCGCGGGCATCCTGAAGGACGAGGGCTACATCGCCGACTTCTCCGAACAGGAGCGCGACATTACTCTCGCGCTGAAGTACGAGGGGGGCCGCCCGCTGATCTCCGGCCTGAAGAAGATCAGCAAGCCCGGTCGCCGGGTCTACGTCGCCGCCGCGGATATTCCCCGCGTGCAGAACGGACTGGGCATCTGCGTCCTGTCCACCTCCCAGGGTCTCCTGGAGGGCGGCAAGGCCAAGGCGAGCAACGTGGGCGGCGAACTGCTGTTTGAAGTCTGGTAACGAGGAAGAGTCATGTCCAGAATCGGTAAGCAGCCCATCGCCATCCCGACCGGGGTGGAAGTCACGATCGGCAAAGATATGATCCAGGTGAAGGGCCCCAAAGGTTCGCTGGCCACGCCTGCCCACGAGAAGATTCTCGTGGCCCAGGAAGGCGGCGAGCTGGTCCTGTCCCGCGCCGACGAGAGCCGCGTGGCCCGTGCCCAGCACGGCCTGCGCCGGACCCTGCTCTCCAACTGCGTCGAGGGCGTGACCAAGGGGTTCGAGAAGACCCTCGAAGTGATCGGCGTCGGCTACAAGGTCGCCGTGCAGGGCAAGAACGTGGTGCTCACCGTGGGGTTCTCCCATCCGGTCGAGTTCCCGCTGCCCTCGGGCATCGAGGCCAAGGTCGAGGGCAACAAGCTCATCCTGGCCGGCATCGACAAGCAGGTCGTCGGCGAGACCGCCGCGCAGATCCGTCGCGTGCGTCCGCCCGAGCCGTTCAAGGGCAAGGGCATCAAGTACGCCGACGAGAACATCCGTCGCAAGGCCGGTAAGTCCGGCGCCAAGAAGTAGGGTAAGCCCATGAAGCTGTCCAAGAACGAAGCGCGTCTGCGCAGGAAGGTCCGCATCCGCAAGAAGGTGAACGGGACCGCCGAGCGTCCCAGGCTGTGCGTGTACCGTTCCAACGCTCATATCTACGCGCAGCTCGTCGATGACACGACGGGCGCCACCATCGCCTCCGCCTCCTCGCTCGCTCTGTCCAAGAGCGGCCAGGAGTGCAAGCCCAACAAGACGGGCGCCGAGGTCGTGGGCCGCGAGATCGCGAAGCTGGCTAAGGAAAAGAACGTCGAGACCGTGGTGTTCGACCGCAACGGCTACATCTATCATGGCCGTATCAAGGCCTTGGCCGACGGCGCCCGCGAGGGCGGTCTGAAATTCTAAGCTGCGGAAGGAACAAATGGCTATTGAACGCGAACGTAAAGGTCCCCGCAAGGAATCCCGCAAGGAGACCCCGGAAGACCTCGGCATGATCGAGAAGATCGTCTACTTGAACCGCGTTGCCAAGGTGGTCAAGGGCGGTCGTCGGTTCAGCTTCAGCGCCCTGGTGGTCGTCGGCGACGGCAAGGGCTCCGTGGGCTACGGCCTGGGCAAGGCTGTGGAGGTCCCCGAGGCCATCCGCAAGGCCAGCGAGCAGGCCAAGAAGACCATGCAGAAGGTCGCCCTGCTCGAGGGCACGCTGCCCTACGAGATCCTGGGTCGCTTCGGCGCGGCGCGCGTCATGCTCAAGCCCGCTTCCAAGGGTACCGGCATCATCGCCGGCGGTCCGGTGCGTGCAGTCATGGAGGCGGCGGGTGTCCACGACATCCTGACCAAGGCCATCGGCACGAACAACCCGCACAACGTGCTCAAGGCGACCATGCAGGGCCTGACCTCCCTGCGCAGCGCCGAGCAGGTCTCCAAGCTGCGCGGCAAACAGGTCGAAACCCCCAGGAAGTAGGGGAGGCATCATGGATACCATCAAGGTCAAACTGGTTCGAAGCCTGATCGGCTGCTCGCCCAAACAGCGCGCCACCGTAAAGGCCCTTGGCCTGCGCAAGATCCGCCAGGAAAAGGAACTGCCCAAGAACGACGCCGTGCTCGGCATGGTCGAGAGAGTCAACCATCTCGTCGAGGTTGTGGAATAATGAGACTGCACGAACTGTATCCGTACCCGGAAGAGGGCCGCAGCCGCAAACGCATCGGCCGCGGGCACGCCTCCGGTCAGGGCGGTACCTCCGGCAAGGGCCACAAGGGCCAGAACGCCCGCTCCGGCGGCGGCACCCCCGCCCACTTCGAGGGCGGTCAGATGCCCCTGGCCCGGCGCCTGCCCAAGCGCGGCTTCAAGAACCCCTTCAAGGTCTCCTACGAGCCCCTGAACGTGGGTCGCATCGTCGCCGCTTTCGAGGGCCAGTCCGAGATCACCCTGGACGACATCTACGCCAAGGGCCTGGTCAAGAAGGGCGCCCTGGTGAAGGTCCTGGGCGATGGCGAAGTGAAGGCCGCCGTGACCGTGGAGGCCCATCGCTTCAGCAAGGCCGCGGCCGACAAGATCGCCGCCGCCGGTGGAACCGCAAAGGCATTGGAAGGTTAAGCCGTGGCTTTATCCGGGGTTGAGAATCTCGCCAAGCTGCCGGAACTGAAGAAGAGGCTCCTGTGGACCCTGGGGTTGCTGGCGTTCTACCGCGTCGGCATCCACGTCCCCACCCCTGGTGTGGACACCATGGCCCTGCAGGACTTCTTCGCTCAGGTCTCCAACACCCTGTTCGGCATATTCAACATGTTCTCGGGCGGCGGATTGAAGAACTTCTCCATCTTCGCCCTGGGCATCATGCCGTACATCTCGGCGTCCATCATCATCCAGCTGCTGACCGTGGTCAGCCCGAAGCTGAAGAGCCTCTCCAAGGAGGAGGGTGCCGCCGGCCGCAAGAAGATCACCCAGTACACCCGCTACGGCACGGTGGCCATCACCGTCGTCCAGGGTCTGTTCATCGCCATCGGCCTGGAGAACATGTCCAGCCCGACCGGCGCTCCGGTGGTCCTCGATCCCGGCATGGGCTTCAAGCTGACGACCATCATCACGCTCACGGCGGGCACCGTGCTGATCATGTGGATCGGCGAGCAGATGACCGAAAAGGGCATCGGCAACGGCATCTCGCTGATCATCTTCGGCGGCATCATCGCGGGCCTGCCCGCGGCGCTGGGAAACACATTCCAGCTGATGAGCGCCGGTGAGCTGACGCTGTTCGTGGTCCTTCTGATCGTGGTCTTCATGGCGGCGGTGCTCGTTGGCATCGTGTACATGGAGCGCGCCCAGCGCCGCATCCCCATCCAGTATGCCAAGCGCATGGTGGGCAGGCGGATGTACGGCGGACAGACCACGCACCTGCCGCTTCGGGTGAACACCGCGGGCGTCATTCCGCCCATCTTCGCCTCGTCGATCCTGATGTTTCCGGCGACGCTGGCGCAGTTCTCCCAGGTGGAGTGGTTGCAGGAGGCCGCCTCGTGGTTCGCCCCGGCGAGCTTCCTGTACAACGTGTGCTTCATCGCGCTGATCGTGTTCTTCTGCTTCTTCTACACCGCGATCATCTTCGATCCGAAGGACATCGCGGAGAACATCAAGAAGCAGGGCGGCTTCATCCCGGGCATCCGTCCGGGCCAGAAGACCTTCGAATACATCGACCGGGTCCTGGCGCGCATCACCCTGTGGGGCGCGCTCTACATCTCGGTGGTCTGCGTGCTGCCCATGGTCCTGATCAGCAAGATCGGCGTGCCGTTCTACTTCGGCGGCACCTCTTTGCTGATCGTGGTCGGCGTGTCCATGGACTTCATGTCGCAGATCGAGTCCTACCTCATCAGCCGTCAGTACGAAGGCCTGATGGGCAAGCAGGGCAAGATCAAGGGGCGGCGCTAGGTTTTGAAAAAGATTCGCGGTATCTACATAAAGACTAACGCGGAGATCGAGCTCATGCGCGAGGCCGGCCGGATCGTTTCGGTCATCCTCGACGCCCTGGGCGAGGCCGTCGTCCCCGGAGTGCCCACCATGCACTTCGAGGAGATTGCCCAGAAGATGTGCAAGCAGTTCGACGTGGTTCCCGCATTTCAGGGTTACGGCGGGTTTCCCTTCGCTCTGTGCTGTTCTGTGAATGAAGAGATCGTCCACGGGTTCCCGTCCCGGGAGCGCGTCCTTGAAGAAGGGGATATCGTCAGCTTCGACATGGGCGTGATCTACAAGCGGTTCTACGGCGACTCCGCGCGCACCTTCCCCGTCGGGAAGGTCCGTCCGGGTGCCGAGGACCTGCTCGCGGTGACCAGGCAGTCCCTCATGCTGGGGATCGAGCAGGCCATCGTGGGCAACAACTTGTACGATGTCTCCAGGGCCGTGCAGGACCATGTCGAATCCCGCGGCTACTCCGTGGTTCGGCGGTTCGTGGGACACGGGATCGGCAGCAGGCTTCACGAGAAGCCGGAGGTCCCGAACTTCGTGCCCAAGGGCATGACCGGCCCTCCCCTGAAAGCGGGGATGGTCCTGGCCATCGAGCCCATGGTGTGCGAGGGAACCTATGACGTGGAGATACTCGAAGACAAGTGGACAGCCGTTACAAAAGATCGTAAACTGTCCGCCCACTTCGAACATACGGTGGCGGTGACCCACGAGGGCCCCGTCATCCTGAGTGTAAGCTGAGCGCCGAGGGCGTCCTCGCCCGGGCAGGATATCAAGCGCCGGGAATATTTAACGATTCCGGCCCAAGGGAAATGGAGAACAGGTCATGAAAGTGAGACCGTCTGTCAAGAAGATGTGCCCGAAGTGCAAGGTGATCCGCCGCAAGGGCGTTCTGCGCGTGATTTGCGAAAACCCCCGGCACAAGCAGCGCCAGGGCTAACGGAATAGGGAGTTAGAAAGTGGCACGCATAGCTGGTATCGAACTGCCCAGGAGCAAACGTCTGGACATCGCCCTGACGTACATCTACGGCATCGGCCGCACTTCGGCGCTGCAGATCCTGGACAAAGTCGGCGTCGAGTGGAACCAGAGCACCGACGACCTCTCGGCTGAGGCCGCCAACGAGATCCGCAAGGAGATCGAGGAGAACCACAAGGTCGAGGGCGACCTGCGCCGCGAGGTGCAGGCCAACATCAAGCGTCTGATGGACATCGGCTGCTACCGCGGCCTGCGTCATCGTCGCGGCCTTCCGGTCCACGGGCAGCGTACCCACACCAACGCCCGCACCCGCAAGGGTCCCAGGCGTTCGGTTGTCGGCAAGAAGAAAAAGTAGCCCGGGGCTTCATTTTTTCAATCTAGGACGGAGATAAAGGAACATGGCTAGACCCCGCCGTACCGGCAAGAAGAAGGAAAAGAAGAACGTACCCGTCGGCATCTGCCACGTGCGTGCTTCCTTCAACAACACCATCATCAGCATCACGGACCTCAAAGGCAACGTGATCAGCTGGGCCACCGCTGGCGGCATGGGCTTCAAGGGCTCGCGCAAGAGCACCCCGTTCGCCGCGCAGGTCGCCGCTGAAACCGCCGCCAAGAAGGCCATGGAAAACGGCATGCGCACTGTGGGCATCCTGGTCAAGGGCCCCGGCTCGGGCCGCGAGGCCGCCATGCGTGCCATCAATAACGCCGGGCTCAAGGTCTCGTTCATGCGTGACGTTACCCCCATCCCGCACAACGGCTGCCGGCCTCCCAAGCGCCGCAGGGTCTAACCGACGTTCCCGGAGGAATGAGTTTTGGCCAGATATACTGATGCGAAATGCCGCATCTGCCGCCGCGAGGGGCAGAAGCTGTTTTTGAAGGGTGACCGCTGCTTCACGGACAAGTGCTCCTACGAGCGCCGTCCCTACGTCCCCGGCCAGCACGGCCGCGGCCGCAAGAAGGTCAGCGACTATGCCGTGCAGCTGCGCGAGAAGCAGAAGGTCCGCCGCATGTACGGCGTGCTGGAGAAGCAGTTCCGCAGCTACTTCCAGGAGGCCGACATGGCCAAGGGCGTCACCGGCACCAACCTGCTGGTGATCCTCGAAATGCGCCTGGACAACGTGATCTACCGCATGGGCTTCGCCAACTCCCGCGACCAGGCGCGCCAGCTGGTCCGCCACGGCGTGTTCCAGCTCAACGGGCAGCGTGTGAACATCCCGTCCATGCAGGTCCGCGAGGGCGACGTGCTGACCGTGCGCGAGGAGAGCCGCAAGATCCCCGTGATCCAGGAGGCTCAGGAAGTCATCGCCCGCCGCGGCTGCCCCGATTGGCTCGAAGTTGACGGACAGGCGTTCAAGGGCTCGGTCAAGGCCCGCCCCGTGCGCGAGGACATCCAGTTCCCCATCAACGAGCAGCTGATCGTCGAGTTGTACTCCAAATAGTTAGGGAGCCCAGATGATCATTCAAGACGGCGACAAACTGATCAACACGAGAAACTGGTCCGAGCTGGTGAAGCCGGAGCAGATCGTGCGCGATTCCAAGAGCACCGGGACGTACGCCAAGTTCGTCTGCGAGCCCCTGGAGCGCGGTTTCGGGACCACCATCGGCAACGCGCTTCGGCGTGTGCTGCTGTCCTCCCTGCAGGGCGCGGCGGCCGTTTCGGCCAAGATCGAGGGCGTCCAGCACGAGTTCACGACCATCCCGGGCGTGCTCGAGGACGTCACCGACATCGTCCTGAACCTCAAGCAGGTGCGCTTCGCCATGACCTCGGAGGAGACCCAGCACCTGGTTCTCGAGGCGGGCAAGCAGGGCAAGGTGACCGCTGCGGCCATCAAGGAGAATCAGCGGGTGACGGTCCTGAACAAGGACCAGCACATCGCCACGCTGACCGAGGACCTGAAGCTCAAGATCGAGATCGAGGTGCGCATGGGCAAGGGCTACGTGCCCGCCGACATGCACGAGGAAGTGTCCGACGAGATCGGGCTCATCCGCCTCGACGCGAGCTATTCGCCCGTGAAGAAGGTCGCCTACGCCATTGAACAGGCCCGTGTGGGCCAGATGACCAACTACGACAAGCTGGTCCTCGAAGTCTGGACGGACGGCTCGGTCTCCCCCGAGGACGCGGTGGCCTACAGCGCCAAGATCCTCAAGGACCAGCTCACGGTGTTCATCAACTTCGATGAGCAGACCTCCGACGAGGAACACGGGTCCTCCAGCAGCTCCGACAACTTGAACCCCAATCTGTTCAAGGGAATCGACGAGCTGGAACTGTCCGTGCGCGCCACCAATTGCCTCAAGAGCGCGAACATCCGCACCGTCGGCGAGCTCGTGCAGCGCACCGAGTCCGAGATGCTCAAGACCAAGAACTTCGGCCGCAAGTCTCTCGACGAGATTCGCCGCATCCTGTCCGACCTGGGCCTGGAATTCGGCATGACGGTCGATAGTTTCCAGGAACACTACGAGGATTGGCTGAAGAGGAAGGAAAGCGATGAGGCATAGAAAGGCCGGAAGAAAATTCAACATGGACAGTTCCCGCCGCAAGGCCATGTTCCGCAACATGGCCAAGTCGCTGATCGTGCATGGTCGCATCCGCACCACCGAGACGCGGGCCAAGGAACTGCGCGGGGTCGTTGAGCGCCTGGTGCGCTTCGCGCTCAAGAACGACGTCCCGGCTCGCCGCGAGGCATACAAGGTCCTGGAAAACCACGCCCTGGTGAAGAAGCTCTTCGACGAGATCGGCCCCCTGTTCGCCGGCGTCGAGGGCGGCTACACCCGCGTGCTGAAGCTCGGCGAGCCCCGCAAGGGCGACGCCGCGCCCATGGCGATCATCGAGTTCTCGCGCACCGAGGCCGAAGTGGCCGCGCCCGTCGAGGACAAGCCCAAGAAGAAGGCTCCCGCCAAGAAGGCCGCCCCCAAGAAGGACGAGCCCAAGGCTGAAGAGCCCAAGGCCGAGGCGGCCCCCGCCGAAGCCCCCGCCGAGGACGCTGCCCCCGAGGCCGCCGACGAGGCCCCCGCCGAGGAGAAGCCCGCCGAATAGCGGTAGCCTTTCCCACCGGAAAAAGGTAAAAAAGCAGGTCGCAAGGCCTGCTTTTTTTTTATTCCGCGCGGCCGTGGGGGCCGCCCCCGGCTTGCCCTGCCGGGTGGGACGCGCTACGAACGAGGCAAACGCGCCAACGAGGGAGCTATACCGTGGACATCAGACGCCTTGAGGCCTTCGCCAAGGTCTACGAACTGCGCAGTTTCTCCAAGGCCGGACAGGAGTTGTTCCTGTCCCAGCCGACCATCTCCGCCCACGTCTCGGCCCTGGAGTCCGAGCTGGAGGTGCGCCTGTTCGACCGCCTGGGGCGCAACATCCTGCCCACGCAGGCCGCCGAGGTCCTCTACCGCCACGCGCAGGACGTCTTCGCCTCCCTGGCCTCGGCCCAGGCGGAGATCCAGCTGTTGCAGGAGCGCGTCGCGGGCGACCTGGCCGTGGGCGGCAGCACCATCCCGGCGCACTACGTCCTGCCCTCGCTGCTGGCGCGCTTCTCCCGCCGCTACCCCGAAGTCCGCATGCAGCTGCGCGTGGGCGACTCGCAGGGCATCATCGCCCGGCTCATCGCGGGCGAGGAGATGGTCGCAGTGGTCGGCGCCCAGATCGATCACCCCGAGCTGGTCTTCGATCAATTGCTGCGCGACGAACTGGTGATCATCGCCCCGACCATGGGCCCCGACGTGCCTCCCAAGGTCCTGGCCCCGCAGGACATCCCCTCGCAACCCTGGATCATGCGCGAACACGGCTCCGGCACGCGCGGCGCCTTCGAGCGCGGCCTGGAGCGCATCGGCGTGGACGGCCGCGCCCTGCCCGTGACCCTGTGCGTGGAGAGCACCCAGGCCGCCCTGGCCAGCGTGCGCGCGGGCCTGGGCCTGACCGTGACCTCCCGCCTGGCCGCCAAGCCGCTGCTGGAGGCCGGGGAGGCCGCCGAAGTCAGCGTGCCGGGCCTGGAGATGCCCCGCAGCTTCTACCTGGCCTACCACGCCCGTCGCCACCAGTTCCCGGTGACGCGCTATTTCATCGAATTCGTCAAGAAGGAGTGCTCCCTGGCGCTGTAGTCGCGCCGGAGCCGCCCAGCAACCCCGCACCCCGGAGCCGCCATGGCCGACGCGCCCAGGCTGGTCGAGACAGTCAAAGCGGCCGGTTGAGCCGCCAAGATCGCTCCAGGGGACCTGGAGCGCGTTCTTGCGGGCCTGGACGTCCGCCCCGACCCCCGGATCATCGCCGGGCAGGCAGCCGGGGAGGACGCCGCAGTGATCCGCTTCCCCGGCGGTCAAGCCCTGGTGCAGACCGTGGACTTCTTCACGCCCATCGTCAACGATCCCTACCGCTTCGGCCAGATCGCCGCCGCCAACTCCCTGTCCGACGTCTACGCCATGGGCGGCGCGCCCCTGGCGGCCATGAACATCGTCTGCTTCCCGGCCAAGACCATGGACCTGGACATCCTGCGCGACATCCTGCGCGGCGGCTACGACAAGATCCTGGAGGCGGGCGCCGTGCTCGCGGGCGGGCACAGCGTGGAGGACGACGAGATCAAGTACGGCCTGTCCGTGTCCGGCGTCATCGACCCCGAGCGCGTGGCCACCAACGCGGGCCTGCGCCCCGGAGACAGGCTGCTGCTGACCAAGCCCCTGGGCACCGGCGTGCTGGCCACGGCCGTCAAGGCCCGCTGGGACGGCGCCGACGAGATGGAGCACCTGGTCTGGCAGTGGGCCGGGCGGCTCAACGCCGGGGGCGCCGCCGTAATCCGCGAGCTGGGCCTCATCGGCGCCACGGACGTCACGGGCTTCGGCCTGGGCGGGCACCTGCTGGAAATGTGCCGCGCCTCGGGCGTGGACGTGGAACTGCCCGTGGAGTCCGTGCCGCTTTTGCCGCGCACCGAGGAGCTGGCCTCCATGGGCCTGGTGCCCGCAGGGAGCTACGCCAACAAGCATTTTTGCGAGTCCCGGGTGCTCCTGGCCCCGGGCCTGAACCAGGTCCGGGTGGACCTGGTGTTCGACGCCCAGACCTCGGGCGGCCTCGTCCTGGCCGTGCCCGAGGACAAGCTGGACGCGGCCCGCGCCATGCTGGACGCCTCTGGCGATCTGGCCGCCGAGATCGGCCGCGTGCTGCCCTCCGAGGACGGGCGCGGCGCGCTGCGCCTCGTCTGAGAACCCGCCGCCCGGGACGGCACGCGCCATGACCATCGCCATCACCGACGCCAACGGACGGACCACGCTGCTGCCCGCGGACCCCGCGCGCACCGTCATCCAGGCCGCCGCCCTCAGCGGGCGCTGGACCCTGGGCGCGCTGTGCTCCGGGCTGGGCCGCTGCGGCCGCTGCCGCGTGCGCTACACCAGCGCCCCGCCCGCGCCCGCCCCCGGCGAGGACGCCGTGCTCGGCGCCCAGGAACTGGCCGACGGCTGGCGCCTGGGCTGCCGCCACCAGGCCCTGCCCGGCAGCGCGCT
>CAYUIN010000024.1:0-11505 GCA_964444695.1 uncultured Desulfocurvus sp. | reverse complement strand
GACAAGCCGCGCAGCCCGATGTACCGCAAGTTCTGGTCGGGCGTGTTCATCGCGGCCGTGGTCCTGATCCTGGCGGGCGGCTACGCGGCCACGCAATACGTGGACTACACCTGGCGCTGGTACCGGGTCCCGCAGTATTTCTTCTATCACGACGTGACCAAGGTCGTGGCCGAGATCGAGGGCGAGGTGGTCGCCGTCGACGGCAAGGGCGACAAGACCGTGGTGGTGCGCGATGTGGACGGCGGCGCCGAGGAGCGCTACGCCGTGCCCGGCGGTGAGGTGCGCGTCGGCGCGGGGGACTTCGTGTACCCCGGCGACACCCTGGGCACCCACGCCCAGTGGAAGGTCGGCCTGTTCCTCTCCGGCCTGTGGCTGACGCTCAAGATCAGCGCCATCTCCATCGTCATCGGCATGGTCGTCGGCGTGCTCACGGGCCTGGCCCGCATCTCGGACAATCCGGCCTTCAAATGGTCGGCCATCACCTACATCGAGCTGGTGCGCGGCTCGCCGCTGCTCGTACAGCTCATGATCTGGTACTACGTCATCGGCACGCTGGTGAACCAGATCCTGACCAACGCGGCCCTGCCCAAGATCCCGACCTTCTGGTACGGCGCCCTGGGCCTGGCCATCTTCACCGGGGCCTACACCGCCGAGATCGTGCGCGCGGGCATCCAGAGCATCGACCTGGGCCAGATGGAGGCCGCGCGCTCGCTGGGCATGAGCTATGCCCAGGCCATGCGCCGGGTCGTCATGCCCCAGGCCATCAAGCGCATCCTGCCCGCCCTGGCCGGGCAGTTCATCAGCCTGATCAAGGATTCCTCGCTGCTGGGCGTCATCGCCATCCGCGAGCTGACCAAGGTCACCCGCGAGGTGGTCACGGCCTCCTTGCAGACCTATGAAATGTGGATCGTCTGCGCCGTCTTGTACCTGGTGATGACGTTCACCCTGTCGCTGTTCGTGCAGCGGCTGGAGAGGAGGGCGATGTGATGATCACCGCAAGGCACGTGCACAAGTACTTCTACGTCCCGGAGGAGATCCACGCCCTGCGCGACGTGTCCCTGGACGTGGCCGCCGGGGAGACGGTGGTGGTCATCGGGCCCTCGGGCTCGGGCAAGTCCACCTTCCTCAGGTGCCTGAACCGCCTGGAATACGCGGACAAGGGCGCCATCAGCATCGACGGCATGGACGTCCTGGACCCGGGCTGCGACATCAACGCCATCCGCGCCGAGGCGGGGATGGTCTTCCAGCAGTTCAACCTGTTCCCGCACAAGACCGTGCTGGACAACCTGACCATGGCCCAGATGGTGGTCCGCAAGCGCGCCCGGGCCGAGGCCGAGGCCAAGGCCCGCGCCCTGCTGGCCAAGGTCGGCATCGGCGACAAGGAGGCCGTGTACCCGGACCAGCTCTCCGGCGGGCAGAAGCAGCGCGTGGCCATCGCCCGGGCGCTGTGCATGGACCCCCGGGTGATGCTCTTCGACGAGCCCACCAGTGCCCTGGACCCGGAGATGGTGGGCGAGGTGCTGGACGTGATGAAGGACCTGGCGCGCGGCGGCATGACCATGGTCGTGGTGACCCACGAGATGGGCTTCGCCCGCGAGGTGGCGGACCGCGTGGTGTTCATGGACCAGGGCGCCGTGGTCGAGGTCGGCACCCCGGAGCACTTCTTCCAGAACCCGCAAAACGAGCGCACCAAGCTCTTCCTGAGCCAGATCCTCTAGCCGGGAAGAGACCGAGGCGAATGAGCGAGGCCGCGTCCCGACTGGGGCGCGGCCTTGTTGCGCCGGGCGGTCGGCGCGGCGGGCGGCGGGGAGAGGGCTAGCGCAGGTCTTCGTACCAGGCGGCGTCCGCTTCGGCGTCGTCCTCGGGGGCGGGCTGGGCGCCGCGGGCGACCCAGGAGGCCAGGGCGTCCACCCCTCGGCCGCGCAGCGGGGCCAGGTGCAGGGTGCCCGCGCTCTTCATCCAGCGGGCGCGGGCCGTGAATTCCAGCGCCACCAGGGCGCCGCCTGGGCGCGCCTCCACGCGCCGGGCCCGGGCCAGGAGCAGCAGGGTCAGCGGCCCGGGGCCGCCAGCGCCGTCCAGGTCCAGCCGCACCAGGAAGCGTCGGTCGCCCAGGGCGCGGGCGCCGTCGCCGTCCAGGCGGGGGTTGTGGATGTGCAGGCCCATGCCCCCGGCGGAGAGGTTGGCCACGTGCAGGCCGTAGGCCCGCGAGCCGTCGCGGCGCATCAGCGGGCGGCCGAGCAGGCCGGGGTCCAGGGCCTGGCCCGGGGTCACGGCGTCGGCCCGCCACAGGGCCAGACCGCGCACCAGCGCCGGGGGCACCTCGGCCCGGAAGTCGCGCCGCGAGGGTTTCTTCTTGGCCGCCAGGGCGGGCGGCAGGGACACGCCTTGGGACTTCAAGACCACATGTCCCAGGGCAGGAGATGGTTGTCGCGCAGGCGGGCCTCCAGGTCCGCGTCGTCCAGGGGCACGGGCGCGTCGAAGACGATGCCGCAGTGCGAGCCCTCGATCCAGGCCACGCGGCCCCGGCGGCCGCCGAACACGGCGCGCAGGCCCCGGGGCAGTTCGCCCAGGGCCACGTCGTCGCCGGGCAGGGGCTCCACGGACGGGCCCGTGGGCAGGAGGTCCACTTGCAGGCCCTGGCGGCTGACGCCTTCCAGGGTGCCGAGCAGGTCGTAGCTGTCCTTGAGGCTCAGCGTGACGAAGCCGATGCCTTCGACGTTCATGCGGGGGAGTTTTCTGCGTTCGGGATGCATGGGGGGAAGTCCTTCAGTCCATCATGGGTTCGCGTGGGGGGAGACGCTTCAGTATGAGAGAATATTCGCCCCGTGACGGTGGGTCAACGAACAAGTGAAAAATAGGGGAAACTCCCGATTTTTCGGCTTGGGCGAGGCGGTTCTTGCCTCGGCCCCGGCGATGGGCTAGAATTGGAGTATGTCTGGATTCACGCACCCTCAGATCGCGGGCCGCAGCGCCAGCCGGGCCATCATGCGCCTGACCGTGGAGCTGCACGAGCGCCTGGGGCCCTTCGACCGCACGGCCCTGGGCTTCAAGGCCCTGCTTTCCGGCGAGAACCTGGCGCGCATCGCCAAGCCGGACCTGGGCAGCCGCTATCCGACCCCGGGGGCGGCCAGCGTGCCGGAGATCGTGAGGGGCGGGCTGCACGACAGCTCGGCCTGATCCGGCCCCGGAAGAGCGACGAACGGCCCGTCCCCAACCGGGGGCGGGCTTTTTCATGGGCGGCGCGGGGCCTGGGCTAGAGGGCGGAGCGCACCCAGTCCACGATGTCGCGGGCGGGCATGGCGCCCCGGATGCGTCCCAGCTCGCGGCCGCAGTGGAACAGGATCAGCGTGGGCACGGAGTGGATGCCGTGGCCCTGGGCCTGGACCGGGGCCTGCTCGGTGTCCAGCTTCACCAGACGCACCAGGGGCGAGAGCTCCTTGGCGGCCTGGGCGTAGGCCGGGGTCATCATGTGGCAGGGGCCGCAGCCGGGGTTCCAGAAGTCCACGATCACGGGCAGTTCGTTCTTGGCCAGGAAGCGGTCCAGGCCCGGGCCGTCCAGGTCCAGCGGCTCGCCGGGCAGCAAGGTGGCGCCGCAGCGCCCGCAGACCGGGCATTTGTGCAGCAGGGCGGAGGTCACGCGGTTCAGGCCCTGGCAGGCGGGGCAGGTGACGAGGACGGATTCGGGCACTTGACGGACTCCTGGAACTGGTGTGTCGTGAACTGGCAATATTCATTATTCGGCAGCCGGGGGCAACCTTTCCCCGGCCCTTGTGGAGGATTTCCCATGCGACGGATTCTGTGCGCCCTGATCGTCGTCCTGATGCTCGCCGTCCCGGCCCTGGCGGCCAATACGGACAGCTTCGCCCGGACCCAGCTCAATAGCCAGACCAAGCAGATCGAGACCTTGCAGGCCCAGGTCAAGGCCCTGACCGTGCTGGTGGAGCAGCAGAAGGCCTCCCTGGCCGCCCTGCAACAGAAGGTGGACAACAACCTGACGCTGATCAAGGCCCTGGCCAAGGCCCTGGAACAGGGGCGCGGCGCGGCCGCCCCGGGCTCCCCGGCCGTGAATTGAGGTCCCGCTCCCGGCGCGTTGCCTTTTTCGGCGACCTGACGCATAATCCTTGATGCCGGAGTGCACCGGCAAGGAGAACGCGATGCTGTCCAAACTCGATCTCGCGGCCCTGAAGTCGTCGGCCGACCTGTCCTTCGCCAGCCACAGCCTGGTGAGTTCCTCGCTCAGGGAGTACTACAAGTACCGGGTCAAGGCCTCCAACGAGTTCCAGTTCATGCTCACGGACCTGCGGGACAAGAAGACTCCCATCGAGGCCGACGCCGGCCGCATCTTCAATATTTCCACCTGACGCCGCCCAGGCGGACGCCGGGCAGGGAGGAACCATGGCCAAGCTCGTTGAAGGACAGCTGGATTTCCTGAACCTCGTGAGCGCGATGTCGTTCGGCAGCAGCAGCTTCACGTCCAGCACCATGCGCCGCTTCGTGCAGGACCTGAACACCAGCCAGGCCAACTACCCGGACACCATCCCCCGCGAGATCAGCGTCCAGCCGATCATCGAGGCCGACACGGGCCGCGTGGTCAGCTCCATCGCCTGAGCGCGGGCCCGCGCGCGCGAAAAAGGCCCCGGCATCCGCCGGGGCCTTTTTCATGGCCCGTCGCCCGGCCGGGGCGCCGCCCGCCCGCTCAGGCCTCGCAGGCCGCCTCGTCGCCCAGCATGGCCGTGACGAAGCGGCGCATGAGGGGCGTCTCGCGGCCCTCGGCCCAGGCGATGGAGAATTCCACGGGCGGCAGCCTGCCCTCGATGGGCCGGAAGACCACGCCCTGGCGCGGCACGTTGACCATGCCCCGGGGCATCAGCGTCACGCCCATGCCCGCCGCCACCAGGGCCGTGGTGGTGTGCTTGACCAGCGAGACGTGGACCAGGTCCGGGCAGACTCCGGCCTCGCTGAAGGCGGCCAGGATGGCGTCGTACAGCGCGGGGTTGGCCCGGCGCTGGAAGATCAGCATCGCCTCGCCCTCCAGGTCCGTCAGGCGCACCACCTCGCGCTCGGCCAGGGGATGGCCCAGGGGCAGGGCCAGGTCGTAGGGCTCCTTGAAGAACGGCCGCACCGTCAGGCCCTCGGTGGGTTTCTTGAACAGCCGCACGAAGCCCAGGTCCAGGATTCCGGCGCGCAGCATGTCCAGCTGCTCGTAGGAATTGAGCTGCTCGAGCTGCACGCAGACCTCGGGGTGGCTCTGGCTGAAGCGCCGGATGCGGCAGGGCAGGGGGCCTTCCAGGGCCGGGCCCACCAGCCCCACGCGCAGCACCCCGCGCTCGCCCCGGGACATCAGCTCCAGGGTGCGCACGGTCTCGTCCGCGCGGCCCACGATCTCGCGCGCCTCGCACAGCAGGTGCCGCCCGAAGGACGTCAGCTCCACGCTGCGGCTGGTCCGCGCGAACAGCGCCACGCCCAGTTCCTCTTCCAGGCGGCGGATGGACTGGGACAGCGGCGGCTGGGACATGTGCAGCCGCTCGGCGGCCCGCCCGAAGTGCAGCTCCTCGGCCACGGCCAGGAACTGGCGCAGTTGGCGCAACTCCATGATTCATATCTCCTGCGAATTGATATGCGGCAAATATTGTATTGGAGGTATTGATACGCCCGCCGTAGTCTGGCGTCAAGCATCGGGGGCCGGAGGCGGCGGCGGGGCATGGGGCCCCGGCCGGACGCCGCGCCCCGGGCGGGAGGGGACATGGACGAGCGATACGAACGGGGCCTGGCCAGGCTCGCGGAAGTGGACGGCGAGGTCGGGGAGCGGGTGGTCGCCTCCCTGCGGGACGTGGCGCCGGACCTGGGGCGGTACATCGTGGAATTCGCCTTCGGGGACGTGTACTGCCGCCCGGGGCTGGGCCTGCGCGAGCGCGAGATCGCCACCGTGGCGGCCCTGGCGGCCATGGGCAACGCGGCGCCGCAGCTGGCGGTGCACGTGAACGGCGCGCTGAACGTCGGCGTGACCCCGCGCGAGGTCGTGGAGATCGTGTTGCAGATGGCGGTCTATGCGGGATTTCCCGCCGCGCTGAACGCCATGGCCGTGGTGCGCGAGGTCTTCGAGGCGCGCGGGGTGCGGCCGTGAGCCCGGTGCGGGCCGTGCGTCGCGGCGTCGCGGGTCTGCTGCTGCTGGCCCTGGGCCTGCTTCCGGCGGCCTGTGTGGACCCCGGGGGCGCGGCGGGCGGCAGGGGGTTGGTGCTGGAGGGCTTCGGGCGGCCCGAGGCCCTGGCCCTGGACGCCCACGGGGTGTTGTACGTCACCGACGCGGCGCGCGGCGAGGTGGTCTGCGTGTTCGCAGATGGGCAGCGCACGGCGCTGGGCGGGTTGGCTGGCGCGCCCCGGGGCCTGGCCGTGGACGGCCGGGGGCGGGTCTACGCCGTGGACGCCGCCGGGGGCCTCGTGGTGCGCCTGGAACCGGACGGCACGCGGCGCGTGCTGGCCCGGGGGTTGCCCGAACCGGCGGCCCTGGCCCTGGACCGCGACGGCGGGCTGTTCGTGGCCTGCCGGGGCGACGGCACGGTGCGGCGCCTGCCGCCGTCGTGAGCCGGGTTAGGCGGCGCGGGTGGCGAACAGGCGCGCCGCCTGGTCCGCCGCCAGGTCCGAGGGCGGCAGGACGCGCTCCAGCCCCGTCACGCGGCGGGCGTCGGGGGTGATGTCCCCGCCCAGGTCCCCGTCCAGGTTCGGGCCCAGGCTGCGCGCGAACTGGGCCCGGAAGCAGCGCGTGCAGCCGACGGGGCTGGCGCAGTAGCGGCTGGCCAAGGCGCGCAGCTCGGGGCGGTCGGCCTCGGCCAGGGTGCGCTGGAAGTTGCATGTGGCGTGGTGCGGGCAGTGCGGGCGGTCCATGGGGCGTCTCCTGTGCTGCGGGGGCTGGTCGTGCAGCATAGGCCCGCGCCGTGACGGTCCGGTGAACCGCCGGTGGCGCTTGCGCGTCCGTCCGGGCAGCGGGCCGCCGTGCGCGCCGGGCGTCGCGCCTCAGCGGGCGGTGTGTCCCGTCTTGTCGGGCGCCGCGTCTTGTGCGCATTCCCGCATCGTCTGTTTCTCGACCCGTCGCGCGCGCTGGGCGTCCCCCGGCTCCGGCGCGGCGCTTGCCATCGCCGCGAGGCATCTTATCTTTTTACTATGAATTGATGCGCCGGGCCGTTGCGGCGGCCCGTTTCCGTATTCTCCAAAGACTGACGAGGCAGACCATGCAGACCGCATTCATCGTCTCCCTGCTGCTGTGCGCCGCGCTGAGCGTCGCGGCCATGGACCCCGAGGCCGCGACGGCGCAGGAAGCGGCGCCCGGCCCGAAACCCGTGTCCGTGCTCGGCGCCATCGGGCGCGGCGACGGGCAGTGCCCGCTGGCCGGGCAGCGCCGCGAGGCCCTGCTGCGCGAGGCCCGGACCCGCGAGGCGGACTCCGAGACCCGGACGGCGCCCGACGCCACGGCCCCGGCCGACTCCCCGGCGGGCGACTAGCCCCGCCCCGGGAACCGGGCACCTCCCCAAAAACCGACAATTTGGTCCCATGAAAACCGACGCTTGTGTCGGTTTTTGTGTGCACTATGGTCGGGCCGCCGCAATTCCTCCTTGAAATATCAGCATATTTTTCTGGCATCCCTCTTGCTCAACACGGGCAACAGGAGGCGCCATGCGCATACTCGACACCAGGTTCGGGCCGATCCCCGTCGCGGAACCCGAGGAGCGGTTTCCGGACGGCGGCCTGCGGGCCTGCCTTCCGGCAGAGGCCACGGTCCTGCACACGCCCATCGGGCCGCTGGTCCCCCAGCACAGCACGGACGACCTGCGCCGCAAGACCGTGCAGGCCGTGGAATTCTTCGACGGCGGCGAGCTGCGCTGCCTGGCCCTGGAAGAGCGGACCACGGTGCCCACGCCCCTGGGCCCGCTGCCCGCCGAGCTGGTGACCTTCCACCCCGGAGGCGCCGTGCGCCGCGTGTTCCCGTTGAACGGCAAGCTCTCCGGCTACTGGAGCCAGGAGGACGAAGCCGGGTTGGCCGAGCCCCTGACCCTGGACACCCCGCTGGGCACCATCACCGCCCGGGTGATCTGCGTGCGCTTCGACGCCTCGGGCCGCCTGGCCGGGCTGACCCTGTGGCCCGGCGAGCGCGTGGAGGTGCCGACGCCCGTGGGCGTTTTGCCCGCGCGCAACGGGCTGACCCTGTGGCCGGGCGGGTCGCTGCGTTCCATGGAGCCCGCCGAGCCGCTGCTGGTGCCCACCGCCGTGGGCGACATCCGCGCCTACGACCCGGACGCCGTGGGCGTCAGCGGCGACGACAACTCCCTGGTCTTCGACGCCCGGGGCGCCGTGGAGCGCGTGTCCACGGTGCAGAGCGTGGTGCGCGTGGAGTTGGGCGGCGGCGAGGTCCGCGTGTTCGAGCCCACCAGCCGCGAGAGCCTGTGCGGCGACGAGGAGCGCGAGCCCGTGCCCATGGTCCTGGAATTTTCCGCCGGGCGGGTGCTGGTGCGCCGCGACCCGGCGGCCCCGGGCGAGAGCCTGCCCCTGGACGGGGCGCGGTTCGCCGTGCGGCCCCATCTGCCGCAGCTCGGCGCGGCCTTCGGCCCGCCGCGTTGCGGGGTCTGAGCCCGGCCGGGCGCGAAAGGCCTGCGGCCCGGCGCGATCCGAAAGGCCGCCTGGGCCGTTGATTAAGCCTCGATTTTCTGTTTTGCTGCACCCGTCCGACGCGCCCGCGCCGGGCGGGTGTTCAGTTCGGGAAACGAGGAGATCGGATGCATCGCGAGGCGACCTGGGCCTGCCGGGGCCGGAGGGTCCTTTTCTGCGCCCTGGCGCTGCTCCTGCTGTGGCCGCCCTGTCCGGGGGCCCGCGCGGAGCGCGATTTCGTGACCACGCCGCGCACCAACGGCGGCGAGCCCTGGCGCATCGGCTACTACCAGGGCGGCCCGTACTTCAACTACGAGCGCAATCTGCGCGGCTTCCTGCAGGGCCTGATGACCCTGGGCTGGGTGGACGTCGTGGAGCTGCCCGAGCTGGACGACCCCGAGGACACCCGCACCCTGTGGCGTTTCGCCTGCGAGCGGCTGAGCGGCACGTACCTGCGTTTCGTGCCGGAGGCCTTCTGGTCCGTCGACTGGGACGCGGCGCGGCGGCCCGAGGTGCGCGCCGACGCCGTGGCCCGCCTGGCCCGGGGCGAGGTGGACTTCATGCTCGCCGCGGGCACCTGGGCCGGGCAGGACCTGGCCACCGACGCCCACCACGTGCCGCTGACGGTCTGCGCCGTATCCGACCCCGTGCAGAGCGGGATCGTGCTCAGCGCGCAGGAGTCCGGCCTGCCCCACGTGCACGCCAAATGCGACCCCGAACGCTACGTGCGCATGACCCGCCTGTTCTACAATCTCTTTCATTTCAAGCGGCTGGGCATCACCTACGAGAACACGCCCCTGGGCCGCGTGCACGCCGCCGTGCGCGAGATCGAGCAGGTCTCGCAGGAGTTCGGGTTCGAGGTGGTGCATTGCGAGGCGCCCTTCACCGGGGTCCCCCGGGCGCTCAGCGAGCAGGCCGTGATCGACTGCCAGCGGACCCTGGCCCAGACCGTGGACGCGGCCATCATCCCCGTGCACCGGGGCGTGACCACGCGCGGCATGTCGCGCATTCTGGCCCCGTACTTCGAGCGCCGGGTGCCGACCTTCTCCCAGCAGGGCAGCCTGGAGGTCCGCCACGGCGTGCTGATGGGCATGACCCTGGGCAACGAGGCCTTCCGGCGCATCGGGCTGTTCCACGCCAAGGTCGCCGTCTCGGCCCTGAACGGCGTGCCCCCGGGCGAGCTGCCCCTGGTCTTCGAGGACCCGCGCGCCCTGGCCCTGAACCGCGAAACCGCCCGGCGCATCGGCTACGTCATCCCGCCGGGCCTGAAGCTGGTGGCCGAGGAGATCTTCGACACCATCTCGCCGGACACGGACCAGTGACCAGGGCCCGCTCGCTGCGCATCCTGGCCTGGAGCCTCGGGTTCTCCGGCCTGTTCTGGGTCCTGGACGCGGTGTACGACTACTACACCTTCCCCGACGTGCTGCACACGCTGATCTTCCACGAGCCCCTGACCTTCTGGGATTCGCTGATCCTCAACGTGCCCCAGGACGACATCCTGGCGCGCTGTTCGTTCCTGGTGGCCTGCCTCATCGGCGGGCTGCTGGTGGCCCGCCACGTGCGGCGCCTGGAACGCTCCGAGGCCGAGCTGCGCGGCAGCGAGGAGCGCTCGCGCCTGCTCTACGAGAACGCCCTGGCCGGGCTCTACGGCGTGGGGCCGGACGGCAGGCTGATCACCATCAACACCGCCTTCGCCCGGATGTTCGGCTTCGAGGGGCCGGGGATGTGCCTGGCCGCCTTCACCAGCGCGGGCGGCGGGCTGCCCGAGGGCTCCGGCCAGTGGGCCGAGGCCGTGCGCCGCGCCCTGGACACCGGCGAGCCCCAGAGCCTGGAACACACCGCCGTGACCCGCGACGGCGAGCCCATCTGGCTGCTGCATTCCCTGCAGGCCGTGCGCGGCGAGGACGGCGCCGTGAGCCGCCTGGAATGCTCGGTGGTCAACATCACCCACCGCAAGAAGGCCGAGGAGTACGGCCGCCTGCTGTCCCAGGAGCTGGTGCGCATCCAGGAGCGGGAGCGCCGCCGCCTGGCCCTGGAGCTGCACGACAACCACGCCCAGGACCTGGCCGCCCTGAAGCTGGGCCTGGCCACCCTGTGCGACGCCCACCCCGAGATGGGCCGGGCCCTGGCCCCGGGGCTGGAACGCTGCGGCACCATCCTCGACGGCGCCATCCGCAACGTGCGCGGCCTGATGCGCGGCTTGCAGCCCTACGAGCTGGAACACATCGGCCTGGCGGACATGGTCGGCAACCACGTCCAGGCCTTCGCCCGCCAGACCGGGCTGGACGTGAGCTACGAAAAACGCGGCCTGGAAGGCCTGGACCTGGACCGCCTGGACCGCGAGGACATGGTGCACATTTTCCGCATCGTCCAGGAATCGTTGACCAACGTGCAGCGCCACGCCCGGGCCTCGCGGGTCCGTGTGGCCCTGGAGCACAAGGGCGGGGATATCGCCCTGAGCATCCAGGACGACGGGCGGGGCTTCGACCCGGCCGAGGAGGCGCAGCGGGTGATGCCCGAGCGGCGCGTCGGGCTGCTCGGCCTGCGCGAGCGGGCGGACATCCTGGGCGCCGTGCTGGGCATCGACTCCCTCAAGGGCCGGGGCACGACCATCCGCCTGCGCGTGCCCCTGGCCGGGCGCGCCGGGAGCGGGGGCTGACCGTGCCCGACGGCCGCTATTTGAAGGACGTGCGCCCCGGGCTCGAAGTCCGGGTCGTGACCAAGGCCGACCAGCGCACGGGCCGCCTGACCCCGGGCGTGGTGTCCCGGCTGCTGACCCGCTCGGCCTTTCATCCCCACGGCATCAAGGTCCGTCTGGAAAGCGGCGTCGTGGGCCGGATCAAGGAGATCGGCCCCCCACGCGGGGAG
>CAYUIN010000023.1:0-11675 GCA_964444695.1 uncultured Desulfocurvus sp. | reverse complement strand
CCGGCTGGGGCGGTTCGCCGCGCCGGGCGGCGGGCGCGAAGCGGAAATCGACCTCGCGCCCCTGGCGCCGGGCGGCATGCCGGGCCTGGCCCCGGACCACCTGCTGGCCGGGCAATGGTTTTCAGGGTCAGCGGGGCCCAGAAGCCGCTGCGCCCGCCTTCGCGGTTGTACAGCACGACGGCCAGGGCCAGGAAGGCCGCGCAGCCCCCAAGGCCGGACACGGCGGCGGGCACGCCCCACAGCCCCGTGACCGCCCGGGCCGCGAGGCAGGCCAGCACGGCCAGCCCCAGCGGGGCGAAGAGCCGGGCCCACGAGGGCGCGGCCAGCTCCGGCTCCCGGCGCCGCAAGAAGGCCCACAGCCCCGCGAACAGCAGCAGGAAGGACCCGGCGCTGCCCAGGGCGACCCCGGCGATGCCCCAGCCCAGGGCCAGGAACCCGGCGCTCAGGCCCAGGTTCGCCGCCGCCGCCAGGAGCATGACCCCCGTGGCCCGGAGCTGCAACCCCCGCGCGATGAGCAGCCCGCGCAGCACGTAGGCCATGGACAGGAACAGGCAGCCGCCGGTGACGACCTGCGCGGCGGGCACCCCGGGCGCGTAGCGCGGCAGGAGCAGCCCCACGGCCCCGGGCAGCAGCAGCATGGCCGGGCCCAGCAGCAGCGGCAGGCCGTAGGCCGTGGCCAGCAGTGGGCGCAGGACGTAGTCGCGCAGGCAGTCCGCCTCGGGCCGGGTCTGCAGGTCGCGCATCAGCAGCGGCTCCACCACCTCGCGCGAGGCGTCGGGAATGCGCATCAGGAAATTCAGGGCCATGATGGCGATGCCGTAGTACCCCAGGGCCTCCAGCCCGAGCCAGGCCGAGATGATGAAGCGGTCCGCCGTGCGGATCAGCATCACGCCGAGGTTCAGGGCGATGATCGGGAAGCCCTCGCGCACCAGGGCGGCGAAGGTCCGCGCCCGGAAGGGCCCCAGGTCCAGGCGCGGCGCGTGGCGGCGCAGGTACCACAGCACCAGCAGCCCCGTGAGGATCAGCGCCGCGAACAGCCCGTGGATGCCGAAGGCCAGGATCAGCCCCGCGTTCAGCACGCAGGAGGCCACGGCGCTCAGGTAGTTGGCGTTGCTGATGGGCGCGAACAGGCTGCGCGACTTGCAGACCGCGATGTGGAACTCCGAGAGCCAGGAGATGGCCATGACCACGGCCATGACCAGCATCCCCGTGCGCTCGGGGCCGTCCAGGTCCGCCAGCAGCGCGGCGGCGGCCAGCCCGGCGGCGGCCAGCCCCGTGAGCAGCATCGTGCCGTAGAACACCGTGCCCATGATCTCGCGGTTGGCGGCCTCGTCGCCCCGGGCCTCGTTGGCCGGGATGCGGTAGCGCATGGCCGAGCGCGCGCCCAGGTGCGTCAGCGGGGTGAAGGACAGCGCCGTGTTCAGCAGGTTCCACAGGCCGTAGAGCGCCGGGCTGAGCAAGAGCGGCTTGAGGTAGGCGTTGACCACGCCCAGGGCCTGCTTGGCCACCACGCTGCCCGCGTAGCGGGCGATGGTGCCCGAAAGGGTGCCCGGCTCAGGCATCGGCGGCCTCCCGGCCCAGGCAGTCGCGGTACAGCGCCTCCAGCAGGCGCACCCGGTCGGCCATGTCGTACCCGCGCTCCACGGCGGCCCGGGCCCGGGCGGCCATGGCCCCGGCCTCCTGCGGGGCGCGCGCCAGGGCGATCACCGCCTCGGCCAGCCCGGCCGCGTCTCCGGGCCGCAGCAGGCGCGCCGTGTCCCCGTCGCGGAACACGTCGCCCACGCCGCCCACCAGCGTCGCCACCAGGGGCGTGCCCACGGCGGCGGCCTCCAGCAGGGACATGGGCGTGCCCTCGGAATGCGAGGGATGCAGCAGGACGTCCAGCGCGCCGTACAGCCCGCGCATCCCGGCCTCGTCCAGGAACCCGGCGAACTCCACGGCCCCGCCCAGGCCCGCCGCCTCGGCCAGGGCCTGCATCCGCCCGCGCTCCGGGCCCTCCCCGGCCACGACGAAACGCGCCCCGGGGACCGCGTCCGCGATGCGCCGCGCCGCCGCGACGAAATCCTCCACGCCCTTTTCCCGGCTCAGGCGGGCGGCGAAGCCCACCGTGAACGGCGCCCCGTCCCCTGCCCCGGCCCGGGGCGGGCGCGGCGTCCAGCGGGCGAGGTTCACGCCGTTGGGGATGGTATGCACCCCGCGCAGGCCCGCGCGGGCGGCCTCGGCGGCAATGTCCGCGGCCACGGCGGTGACCAGGTCGAACCCGCGCACGGCCAGCAGGTCCAGGCGCTTGTACCACCCCGAGCGCCAGGAGTGGACGTGCCAGGCGTGCAGGGTCGCGGCCAGGCGCAGCCCGGGCGCGGCGGCCCGCAGCAGCCTGCCGTAGACGTCGGCCTTGGGGTCGTGGCAGTGCACGATATCGAACCCGCCCCCGCGCGCCAGGCGGCGCAGGCGCAGGAACTGCCCGGGGTCGAACAGCCGCCCGCCGGGCAGGACGTGGTGCGTCAGGCCCCGCTCGCGCAGGCGCAGGGCGATGGGCTCGATGCCCCGGTCCGCGCGCGGCAGGTAGGCCACGGCGCCCTCGAACCCCTCGCGGTCCAGGAGGCCGAGCCAGTCCATGAGCACCGTGTCCGCGCCGCCCCCGCCGCCGGAGGCCTGCCGCAGGTGCAGGATGCGGATGCGCCGGGCCACGGGCCTACTTCCGCGCCAGGTCGCAATCCAGCACGCGGAAGCGCTCCACCGGGATGCGGGCCAGGTCGTCGAAGGTGCCCAGGCCCTTCCAGCGGCCCAGGTCCGGGCCGAGGTTCTGGAAATAGACCTTGAAGGTGTCGCCGTGGTCGCACAGGAACATGCCGTAGACCTGCATGGCCCGGGCCAGGACCCTGGTCTGCGGCGACAGGCCCAGGGAGTCCAGGTCCAGGGCCGGGTCCAGCTGGATGCGCACGCCCTCGGGCAGGAAGCGCTTGCCGGAGTGCTTGCCGTCCGTGCGCGAGGCCACGGGCGCGCAGACCTCGGCGGGCCCGCCCTCGAAGGCGGACCCCCGGGTGGTGGGCGCGGCGAAGGACAGGGCGTGGCGGATCTCCCCGGCCTGGATCTCCTCGGGGCGGATCAGCCCGCCGATGAGCGGCATGCCGGAGCCGCGCGCCCCGCGCATCCACCAGCGCTTGCCGGAAAACGGCGGGTCGTAGCCCGGGCCGTCCAGGTCCCAGACCGCCAGGCGCGTGGCCATCCAGGAGCCGTCGGGCAGCGGTTCGGCGCGGGCCAGGTCCCAGGCCCGGCGCTGCTTGGGGTCCACCAGCAGCATGTGCCCGTCCTGCTTCGGGTCCGGCCACAGGCCCAGCGGCAGCGGCACGTCCACGGCCACGCCGCGCCCGTCCGGGTCCACGCTGGGGTGCAGGGCCTCTCGCGGCGAGCGCACGCGCTCCCGGGGCGCGGCGGCGGCGTCCACCACGAACAGCGGCACCGTCCACTGCGTCATGTCGCCCTTGAGGACCTTGGCCTGCCCGGCCAGCTCGGCGATCATCGCCTCAGAGTCCGGGTGCGTGCGGGCCGTGGCGGCGATGGGCGTGTTCCAGGGCGAGTCCGGGGCGAAGGCCGTGAACCCGGCGGGCAGGCTGGTGCCCACCAGCCCCGGCCCGGCCAGGGCGGTGGAAGTCAGCGACGCGCAGGCCGTGACGGTCAGGATCAGCGCCGTGAGCAGCGCGCTTGGCATGGCTTTTCCCCCCATGATCGTTACTTCGGGGCCGGGCCCTTGTCCGGGTTCCAGCGCTCGGGCAGGGCCCCGCGGGCGAAATCCACGAGCCCCAGGAGCATACCCAGATTCCCTGTAAAAAAATAGAACGCCGCTCCCGAGACGCGGGCCACGGGGCGCGGGGCGCGGCGCAGCAGCGGGAAGCCCGCCGCCAGGGCCAGCCCGCCCAGCAGCGCCGCCAGCAGCGCGGCGGCGCCCGCGTTCCCCCCCGCCGTCAGGGCGCTGCCCGTCAGCAGGCAGAGCAGGAACACGGGCATCAGCCGCCGCAGCAGCTTGTTGCAGGCCAGGCGCAGGGCGAACAGCCCGTGGCGCGCGGGGCGCAGCAGCTCGCGGTGGATGGCCAGGGCGTTCAGGCTGGTGGAGACGATGCGCCTGCGCCTGCGCAGCTCCACCCCCGGGCTGCGCGAGGGCACGGGCACCGCCGCCCGGGCCCCGTCGTCGAACAGAAACAGCCGCCCGGCGCGGACCACGCTGAGCAGCACGTGAAAATCGTCCGTCACCGCGCCCGGGACCTCGGGGAACAGCGCGCGGCGCACGGCGTAGAGCTTGCCGTCGTTGGAGGTCAGCGCGCCCAGGCGGCTCTCCCACTCCTTGAGCCGCGAGTCCAGGCGGACGTACCCGGCCTGCGCGGCCTCGAAGCCGCCCCCCTGCCCCGCGACCACCCGCCGCCCGCAGACCCCGCCCACCTCGGGCAGGGCGAACCACGAGGCCAGCCGGGTCACGGCGTCGGGCGCCAGCAGGGCGTCGGCGTCGCTCAGGACCAGGACGTCCCCCGTGGCCAGCGCGGCGGCCGCGTTCAGCCCGGCGGCCTTGCCCCGGTGCTCCGCGCAGCCGGAGACGACGACGCCCCGCCCGGCGTAGGCCTCGGCGGCCTCGCGGGTACCGTCGCTGGAGCCGTCGGAATAAACGATGATCTCCAGGCCCGCCCGGGGCGCGTCCAGGGCCAGGGCGTTGTCCAGCTTGGGGCCGATGAGCCCGCGCCCGTTGCGCACCACCACCAGCAGCGAGACCGAGACCCCGGGGTCCCCGCCCGGCCGCCGCCGGGGCCCGCGCAGGGCCGCGGCCAGGGCCGTAAGCAGCGGGTTGACCACGGCGAACAGCCCCAGCCCGCAGGCGCCCAGCGCCAGCAGCGCCCAGCCCGCGAGGCTCACGCCGCCCGCTCCCCGCCGCCGAGCCGGCTGCCGCGCAGCAAGACCTGCGAAAACGCCAGGGAGACCCAGAAGAACTTGTGCGTCTGCGCGCTGAGGATCAGGAAGTACACCAGCACCGCGACGAAGGCGATGCGGTACGCCCCGGCGATGGACGCCTCCGCGTCCCGGCCCGCGCGGCGCAGATTGTCCCTGGCGCGGGTGAAGTTGCGCAGCGCGGCGAAGATGGCGCAGAGGTAGAAGCCCAGGCCCAGGGCGCCCGTGCCCACCAGCATCTCCAGGTAGGAGTTGTGCGCCGGGCGGAAGAAGCTGCGGCTCTTGCCCTTGTCCACGTCGCCCGAATACACGGTCTGCGCCCAGAGTTCCTTGAACACGCCGGGGCCGTGGCCCAGCAGCGGGCGTTCCAGGAACTTGTCCCAGCCCACGGCGATGTAGTCCAGGCGGCGGGCGATGGAGTCGTCCGAGGTCTTGACCACGGTGCGCTGCCGCTCCCAGTACGAGGACGGGATGAAGCCCAGCATCAGCAGCCCCACGGCCAGGCAGCCCGTGAGCAGCAGCCCCATGTTGCGCGGGGACAGGCGCTTGTGGTGCTCCAGGGCCAGCAGCGCCAGCAGCACCATGAAGTTCAGCGCCCCGCCGCGCGAGAACGTCGTCACCAGGGCCATGACGTTGACCAGCGCCAGCAGCGCCGCCGCCAGCCGCCCGCGCCGGGTCCTGGCCTCGAAGAAGAAATGCGCCAGGATCGGCAGCGCGAACAGCAGCGAGACCGAGAACAGGTTCGGGTCGTTGGACCCGCCCACGGCGCGCGTCAGGTCGTCGTCGCCCACCTGCACGGCGAACATCGGGTCGGCGGTGAGGTAGCCGTACAGCGAGAGCAGCGCGCTGCACGCCACGCCCAGCACCACCACGCGCGGCACCTCCCTGAGCAGGGAGTCGTACGGCACCAGGGCCAGGGTCAGGGCGAAGAAGACCACCGCCGTGGCCATCTGGCGCAGCTCGTTGGCGGCGGCGGGCAGGTTGTCCGTGTACATGGTGGAGACCAGGGCCGTGAGCAGGAACAGCCCCAGCCAGGGCCACAGGGAGGAGCGCAGGTCCGGCGCGCGGTGCGTCACCAGCCACTGCGAGATCACCAGCAGCACCAAGAGCCCGCCCACCAGCTTGGACACCGTGAACCAGGGCATGGCCTCGGACAGGGTGCGGTACTGGTCGAAGGGGATGAAGAACAGCATCAGCGAGAAGCCCCACATGGGGCGGCGCCACATGAAGAACACCACCAGCACCGCCAGGGCCGGGACCGGCGCCAGGAAATACCAGCGCGAAGGCAGAAGCGCCACCGTGACCCCGCACAGGGCCAGGGCGAAGAGCAGAAAGACGGGGTTGTCGCCCAGGGGTCTGCGGCCTGCGGTCACGATGCGCTCGCCCCCGTGATGCGCCCGGAGCCGCGCCGCAGGGCCTGCCAGATCAGGGCCGCGCCGGAGACGTTCCAGCGCAGCAGGGTCAGGGCGAAGACGCCCGGCAGGTCGCCGCGCCGCCGCATGCTGGTGGCGTCGCGCAGGGTGAACAGCACCGAGGGCAGGGCCCACAGCGCGGCCCAGGCCGGGGCGGCCCCGCCGGACCCGGCGGCCAGGGCCCAGGCCAGGCCCACGGCGCACAGCACGTGCCACAGGCTGAGCAGCGGGTTGCGCAGCGTGCGCCAGCTGAAGCGGTGGCGCCGGGCGAAGGCCCAGGTGGTGGACTGCCGCCAGAACTCCTTGCGCACGAATTCGCCGATGCCGCGCTCGTAGCCCAGGTGCGTGACCCGCGTGGCCGGGGAGCGGAAGACGTGGCGGCCCGACTCCACCAGCCGCAGGGTGAGGTCCTTGTCCTCGCAGGTCACCAGGGCCTCGTCGAACCCGCCCACGGCCTCGAAGGCGGCGCGCGTCACCAGCAGGTTGCGCCCGGGCAGGAAGTCCGTGGCCAGGTCCGTCACCGGGGCCTCGGAGCGGTTGCCCCAGACGCGGCCGACCCAGGTGGCGCCCTCGGGCACGCGCTCGGCGAAGCCCAGGGCGCTTGTGGCGTCCAGGGCGAAACGCTCGGCGGCCTGGCGCAGCCAGTCGGCCGGGACGAGCATGTCCGCGTCCAGGAAGGCCAGGATGGGGGCCGAGGTGGCCCGGGCGCCCTCGTTGCGCAGGGCGGCGATGGTCCGCCGCTTTCCGCTGGTGTTCAGGATGACCCGGGCCCCGCGGGCGGCGGCGATGTCGGGGGTGCCGTCCGTGGACAGGTTGTCCACCACGACGATTTCCAGGTCGAAGCCGTCCCTCTCGCAGGCCAGCACCGAGTCGATGGCGGCGCCGATATGGGCCGCCTCGTCATAGGCGGGGAGGATCACCGCGAAGCCTGTGGGCGGCATGGTCTTCTCCAGGCTGGGGTGCGTCAGGCGATGCTCTTCCTGAGGAAATACTGGTCCACCATGTACTGGTTGAGTTGCGTCGCGGGCCTGTACTCCACCACGTAGGCGTGCTTGAAGCGCCCGGTCCACTTGAGGGTCTTGAACACCCGGCCCCGGCACAGGGAGCGCTTGTACCTGTCGCGCCCGCCCCGGCGCACCGTGCGGTGCAGGACGAACTCGTACTCCCCGTCCCCGAGGTCCGTGGCGGACAGGATCTTGAAGTGCATCTCGTTCAGGTCCACGAGGTAGGCGTCGCGCTCCAGGACCCGCCCCCCGGCGTCGCGGATCACCACGCGCGAGCCCTTGGCCCGCACGCGGTCGAAGACGCGGGTGTGCGTGTAGTAGCGGAAGACCTCCGAGCGGGTCAGGTCCGTGAGGTGGGCCAGGCCCTTGCGCAGGGCGGTCAGCCCGACGATCCATACGGTGTAGAAGATGATCATCACGTCCCAGGAGAGCTTGCGCTCGCGGGACACGAACTTGTTGTCGATGAGCGCGCGCAGGCGCTTGGGCGCGCTGTGCGGCGTGAACAGCTGGGCGTAGCCGATGAGCCCGGGGCGCACGGCGAAGCGCATGTCGTAGTTGCGCATGGTCCCGGCGACCTCGTCGTAGACCTCCGGGCGCACCGGGCGCGGGCCGATGAAGTCCATGTCGCCGCGCACGATGTTGAACAGCTGGGGCAGCTCGTCCAGCCTGCTGTCGCGCAGGAACTTGGAGAACCGCGAGAGCTTGAAGTGCGTGGGCCGCAGGACGTCCGTGCCCACGCGCTTTTGCGCGCCCACGGGCAGCGTGCGGAACTTGTACATGAAGAACGGCCGCTTGCTCAGGCCCAGGCGCGTGCCCTTGTAGAGCACGGGGCCGGTGTCCTTGAGCTTGATGGTCACGGCGATGAGCAGCATCAGCGGCAGGGCCAGGATCAGGAACAGCAGGGAGAGGACCGCGTTGAACACGGTGATGGTCACGAAGGACCAGGGAGTGTAGGCGAAGTATCCACCCTTCCTGAAACCCGCGGGCTTCTGTTGCGGCAGCTGCGAGCCGCCCGTTGCGTCTTCCACGAATGCCATCGGTCGCCCGCTATTTGTCCTGCGGGATGGAGAACAGCGCCGGAAGGTCGGCGTAGCGCTGCGCATCCTCGGGACGTTTGAAGGTGTGGTCGAAATACTCGCGCAGGAACCCGAGGCAGCAGCCGAGGATCAGCCCGGCCAGAAGCCCCAGCGGCACGACGCGCCCCGCCTTGGGGAACGCCGGGGAGATGGGCGTCTTCGGCCAGCTGAGGATGCTGATGGAGAACAGGTTCGTGGCCTCGGTGCCGCTGCCGATGCGGGCCTCCTCCAGGCGCTGGGCGAAGGTGTCGAAGGACCGGGAGCGCAGGGCCATCTCGCGCTGCACGCGCTCCCAGGCGACCTTGCCCTCGTAGAGCAGCTGGTTCTTGTGCTCCAGCTCGTCGATGGCCTGCTTCAGGTCGTCCATCTGCTGCTCCAGCACCCGCAGGCGGGACTCCACGCCCTCGCGGTAGATGCCGACCTCCTTCTTGAGGGTCCGGTTCAGCCCCTCGATCTGCTCGTTGATGCGCGTCACCATCTTGCTTTCGGGATGGTAGACCCGCAGGGCCTGGCCCCGCTCCACCACGAGCTGCTGCAACTGGTCGCCCAGGTGGGTGATGGACAGGTTGTCGATGAAGGAGAAGAACTGCACGCCCTCGCTGTCCAGGACGTTTTGGATGTGCGCCGAGAACTCGCGCTTGTCCGTCCATTCGGTGCGCGCGCCGTAGAGCTGGCGTTCGAGCTCCATCTTCAGGGTCAGGTTGTTGGCGATCTCCTGCTGGGCGTCTGCGGAGCCGGAGGTCTTGGCCAGCTTGAGCAGGCGCTGCTCCTCGTCCTTCAGGTCCTGGTCGAACTGCTGGACCTGGGTGGCGAAGAAGTCCTCCATGCCCTTGGGGTTGAAGACCTCGCGGCGGCGGTTCACGTAGCTCGCCAGGACCTCGTGCAGCACGGACCGGGCCAGGGCGGCGTCCTTGCCGTAGAGCTTGATCTCGATGATGTTCGAGTTGGGCAGGACCACCGTCTTCAGGCTGTCGCGGATGGAGTCCGTGAGCCGTTGCAGCCCGGCCTCGGTCAACTCGCGGTCCGCGTAGGCCCGCCCGCTCTGGCGCAGGGTCTGCACGGCCTGGCGCACAACGTCGGGGGAGATCAGGATCTCGGCCTCGGAGTTGAGGTCCTCCCTGTCCACCAGGACGGTGCGCAGCTGGACGGACTCCAGGCTCTCCGGGCTGCGCATGGAGCGCTTGCCCTTGACCAGCACCGAGCCCTGGACCAGGTACGTGGGCGGCCAGAACACGGCCACGGCACCGGAAATGGCGAAGACCACGACGGTCGTCCAGACGATGACCCGCTGCTGGGAGAAGAAGATGAGAATGAATTCTCTCAGGTAGTCTTCGGTCTTGATCATGCCTGTCTCGCCCTTGCCCCGCTCCGCCCGCTAGTTCCGGGTGGTGCTGTTGTTCCAGCGGAAAATGTAGTCATCGAACAGACGGCCGTCCACGTTCCAGCCGTTGAACAGGAACGCGTCGGCGATCTCGCGCATCAGCTGGCCCATGGAGGCGATGCGCGTGCGCGGCACGAACACGATGTCGTCCGGGCGCAGGTAGAAGAACCGCGCGTCCGAGTCCCCGGACAGGACGTCGTCCATGTCGACCCTGGTGGCCACGAACTCCTTCTTGTGGCGCCGGAAGACGATGACGCTGTCCAGCTGCGCGTCGCTGTTGTGCCCGCCCGCCATGACCATGGCGTGCAGCACGGAAATGGGCTTCTCGATCATGTAGCTGCCCGGCTGCGCCACCTGGCCCGTGACGTAGACCACCGAGCCCACGGTCTTTTCCAGGAACAGGTCCACCTCCAGGCCCGGCAGGATCTCGGTGTACTTGGCGTCCAGGTGGTCGTTGGCCTCGGGGATGGACCGTCCGGCGACGAACACGTCGCCCAGCAGCGGGAAGGTGGCGTACCCGTCCGGGCGCACGGTGACCAGGCGCGACAGGCCGCGCGTGGCCGTGTGCAGGTCCTTCTTCAGCTCCTTGATCTTGGTGCTGAACTCGGGGACCGTGACGTACAGGTCCGGGTCGCGCAGGACCTTGCCGTAGCGCTCCTTGAGCAGGGCGGTCAGCTCCTTGATGGTCAGGCCCTCCACGTCCACCTCGCCGATGTACGGCAGGGAGATGTTGCCGTCGGGCTTGACGTTCTGCGTCTCGTTCAGCTCGGGGAGGTTGATGAACTTGACGCTGATGGTGTGGTCGATGGCGATGCGGAAATCGTCGTTGTGCCCGCCGGTCTGGACCTGGAAGAGCACGTCGAGCAGGTCGCCGGGGACGATGTGGTACTCGGGGAACAGGCCTTCCTCGGAGGGATAGCGCTCGTCGTCGAAGGAGAACGTCCCCGCCTGCATGGCGACCTCCTCGCCCCTGGACATGGTCGGGTGCGCGCCGCATCCGGCGAGGATGCCCAGGGCGCACAGCGCGAGTCCGGCGAGGATGGCGAGGTGGATCAGCCGCTTCATGTCATTTCCTGCCGTAGAAAATCTTCGGGATGTAGAACCGGCGCCTGTTGAGCACGAGCCCCAGGGGCCGCCCGCCGAGCAGGGCGATCTTCTTGCTGGTCTCCTGCGCGACCTCCCATTTGGTCTTCTCGCATTCCACCACCAGCACCGTGCCGTCGAAGACCGAGGCCACCAGGGGTCCGTCCGAGGACCCGACCTGGGAATGGCCGTCCATGATGATGAAATCGTAGGCGCCCTTCATCCGTTCCAGCCAGTCGCCCAGGGCGTTGTCCCGCAGCATGTTCGGCCGCCCGGAGGGCCCCTGCCCGAAAGGCAGGACGTCCAGTCCCCGGTACCTGGTCCGGCGCACGGCCTGCTCCAGGGGGGTCTGCATGAACAGGACGTCCATCAGCCCGAGCGCCTTGGGGACGCCGTAGTGCTCGTGCAGCTTCGGGGCGCGGGGGTTGCCGTCCACCAGCAGCACCGAGGAGTGGTTGATGGACAGGCCGTGGGCCATGTTGATCACGGCGCGGGTCTTGCCCTCGCCGTTGAAGCAGCTGGTGACGTAGATCGTGCGGACGTTCTTGTTCTGGCCCTGGATGTTGCCCTGGATCATGGCCAGCTCGGCGAGGTTGGCCCGCAGCCTGGCCTCCTCGGCGTCGGACAGCCCGGCCTCGGGCCGCAGTTCGTGGCCGTTGCCGTTGCTGTCGCCGTTGCCGCCTTGGGGCGCCTCGGGGGGCTGCGGCGCGGTGGGGGCCGGGGTGGCCGCGTGCTCGGCCTGTTCGGCCCCGGCGGCGGCCGGGCCGCCGCTGCCTGGCGCCAGGTC
>CAYUIN010000022.1:0-11766 GCA_964444695.1 uncultured Desulfocurvus sp. | reverse complement strand
ACCATCACCGTCAGCCCCGTGGACAAGGACGCCCTGGCCTCCTGACCCGCCCTGCGCCTCCAATGACTTTTCGGGCGCCCGCTTGAGCGGGTGCCCTTTTTCTGGTCCTGCGCCTCTCTGGCCCCGCGCCGTTCTGGCCCCGCGCCCGCGCCCGGGCGTCTGCCCCTGGAGACGCCAAGGCTCCACGCCCGGCGCCGCGCCCTGCCCCGGGCCTGTCCGCCACCTCCCGCCGCCCCTTGCGAGGCCCCGGCGCAGCCCTTGACAAGCCCGTTGAAAACCATTATCAACACCCTGCGTTTCGGCCAAAGGCGCGTCGAAGGGATGCGTCGCCGGGCCGGAGCTTTTTGTTCGGGCCGGTTCTGAGAACGATTGTCATCCTCAGCCACCGGGCCCAGACGCCGAGCCCCCGCAGGCGCCCGCGCCGGGCCGCCACGGCCCCGGGCCCACGGGACGGCCGGCGCACACGACGGCACGGGCCGCACGCGGCCTTGCGATATCCACCCGACCCGCAGCGAACGTTCATCCGCACCACACAGGAGCACCAGCGCCCATGCCTCAGACCATCAACCTGCGCAACCTGAAAGTCGGCCAGAAGGCCCTGATCCGCACCGTCTCCGCCCAGGGCGAGCTGGGGCGGCGCATCCGCGACATGGGGCTGGTGCCCGGCACCGAGATCGAAATCACCGGACGCGCCCCGCTGCGCGACCCCGTGGCCCTGCGCATGAAGGGCTTCACCCTCTCGCTGCGCAACAACGAGGCCGACTTCATCACCGTCGAGGTCATGGACTAGCATGGGCACCATCAAGATCGCCCTGGCGGGCAAC
This sequence comes from uncultured Desulfocurvus sp., assembly GCA_964444695.1. GTDB lineage: Bacteria > Desulfobacterota > Desulfovibrionia > Desulfovibrionales > Desulfovibrionaceae > Desulfocurvus. Next base: position 10,942 of record CAYUIN010000022.1, on the reverse strand, counting down.
CCCAACGCGGGCAAGACCACCATGTTCAACGCGCTCACCGGCGCGCGCCAGCATGTGGGCAACTACCCGGGCATCACCGTGGAGAAGAAGGAAGGCTTCGCCAAGGCGAACGGCCACGAATTCCACATCGTCGACCTGCCCGGCACCTACTCGCTCACGGCCTACACCCAGGAGGAGCTGGTGGCCCGCAACGTCCTGGTGGACGAGCGGCCCGACGTCGTGGTGGACGTGCTCAACGCCTCGGCGCTGGAGCGCAACCTGTACCTGGCCGTGCAGATCATGGAAATGGGCCTGCCCCTGGTGCTGGCCCTGAACATGATGGACGAGGCCCGCAAGCAGGGCGTGCACATCGACGCCGCACGCCTGTCCAAGCTGCTGGGCTGCCCCGTGGTGCAGACCGTGGCCCGCACCGGCGAGGGCGTGCAGGACATGCTGCGCGCCGCCGGGGACCACGCCGCCTCCGGCGCGGGCGCGCCGCGCCTGGCCATCTCCTACGGCCCGGACCTGGACCCCGTGCTGGCCGAGATGGTGGCCCGCATCGAGGCCGAAAATTTCCTCACCGAGCGCTACCCCGCCCGCTGGCTGGCGCTGAAGTACCTGGAGAACGACGACGAGATCCGCGTGGTCGGGCGCCGCGCCGGGCCCCTGGCCCATGTGCTGGAAGACATGGCGGCCACCGTGGCCGAGCACTGCAAGAAGACCCTGTCCACCTACCCCGAGGCGATCATCGCCGACTACCGCTACGGGTTCATCACCTCGGCCCTGAAGCAGGGCGTGCTGACCAGGACCACCAACAAGGACCGCATCGACGTCTCCGACGGCATCGACCGCGTGCTGACCCACAAATTCTTCGGCCCGCTGGGCATGCTCGGCGTGCTGTTCGCCATCTATTGGGTGACCTTCACCCTGGGCGAGTATCCCATGGCCTGGGTCGAGGCCCTGTTCGGCCTGCTGGCCGACGGCGCCTCCGCCGTGCTGCCCGACGGACTCGTGAAATCCCTGGTGGTCTCCGGCGTCATCGACGGCGTGGGCGGGGTCATGGGCTTCGTGCCGCTGATCATGATCATGTTCCTGTTCATCGCCTTTCTGGAAGACTCCGGCTACATGGCGCGCATCGCCTACATGCTGGACCGCGTGTTCCGCATCTTCGGCCTGCACGGCTGCTCGGTGATGCCGTTCATCGTCTCCGGCGGCATCGCGGGCGGCTGCGCCGTGCCCGGGGTGATGGCCGCGCGCACCCTGCGCAGCCCGCGCGAGAAGCTGGCCACCCTGCTCACCGCCCCGTTCATGACCTGCGGCGCCAAGCTGCCGGTGTTCATCCTGCTGGTGGGCGTGTTCTTCCCCGGCAGCGAGGCCCTGGTGCTGTTCCTGATCACCCTGGGCGCCTGGGCCGCCGCGCTGCTGGTGGCCAAGCTGCTGCGCTCCACGGTCATCAAGGGCCCCAGCACGCCCTTCGTCATGGAGCTGCCGCCGTACCGCCTGCCCACCTTCCAGGGCATGGTCATCCACACCTGGGAGCGCACCTGGCAGTACATCAAGAAGGCGGGCACGGTGATCCTGGCCATCTCCATCCTGCTCTGGGCGGCCATGACCTTCCCGCAGCTGCCCGCGGAGCGCGCCGCCCAGTACGCGGCGGACCGCGCGGCCATCCAGGCCGAGCTGGACGCCGCCGGGCAGGACGAGACCTCCCTCGCCGCCCTCGAAGAGCGCCTGACCCTGGTGGACAACATCGAGAACGAGGCCGCCCTGCGCCACTCCCTGGCCGGTCGCCTGGGCTCGGCCCTGGAATCCGTGACCTCCCTGGCGGGCTTCGAATGGCGCACGAACATCGCCCTGGTGGGCGGCTTCGCGGCCAAGGAGGTCATCGTCTCCACCCTGGGCACGGCCTATTCCCTGGGCGAGACAGACCCCGAGGACACCCAACCTCTGGCCGAGCGCCTGCGCTCGGACCCCCACTGGTCGCGCCTGTCCGCCACGGCGCTCATCGCCTTCATCATGCTCTACGCGCCCTGCTTCGTGACCGTGGTCGCCATCCGCAGCGAGGCCGGGTCCTGGAAGTGGGCCGCCTTCGCGGTGTGCTTCAACACGGCCTTCGCCTTCGCCCTGTCGGTGCTGATCTTCCAGGGCGGCCGGGCCCTGGGCCTGGGCTGACGCCGCCCCGCGAACCGCCGCGCGATGCTTGGCGCCCCCTGGTCCGCCGGACCCGGGGGCGCCTCGTCGTCTGCGGGCCCCGGGCCGCCCGGCGCCCCGCCAACCGGGCCAAAACCTATTTCCCCAATCGGATATAGGAAAAAGTTGCCACAAACAGACCCCCGGAGTATGGAACCTCCAAAGAGACCCGTTCCATACTCCGGAGGATCCATGCGCAAGGGAACGCCCGGCGGTTTGCGCCACAGCCTGCTGACCAAGGTCTTCCTTGCCGTCAGCCTGACGCTGCTGGTCGGCGTTGCCGGGTGGGCCTGGTTCAACCTCCAGTTCCAGAAACGCACCACCATGGAACACCTGGTGGGCAGCGCGGACAAGCTGTCCAACACCATCCGCCTGGCCACGCACTACGCCATGCTGCACAACTCGCGCGACGACATCCGCCAGATCATCCGCAACGTCAGCCGCCAGCGCGACGTGGCCTCGGTGCGCATCTACGACAAGTCCGGCGCGATCCAGTTTTCCAGCCATTTCAACGAGGTGGGTCAGGTCACGAACATCAAGGCCGAGGCCTGCGACGTCTGCCACCGCGAGACGCCGCCGCGCGGCCAGGTGACCCTGGCCGACCGCACCCGCGTCTTTTCCGACGACGCCGGGCGGCGCATGCTGGGCATCCTCTCGCCCATCTACAACGAGCCCACCTGCTCCGGGCCGCCCTGCCACTTCCACCCGCGCGACAAGACCGTGCTCGGCGCGCTGGACATGGTCATCTCCCTGGAGGACTCCGACGCCAAGCTGGCGGCCTACGAGCGCAACTCCATCGCCCTGGCGGCCTTCGTCTTCTTGATCACGACCTACATCATCCTGCTGTTCGTGTTCCGCTTCGTGAAGGAGCCCATCCTGGGGCTGATCCACGGCACGCGGCTCATCGCGCGCGGCGAGCAGATCCCCATGGACGACCTGGACGAGGCCGACGAGATGGGGCAGCTGGTCTCGGCCATCAACCGCATGGGCCGCGACATCAGCCACAAGCAGCTGGAGCTGAACCGCCAGCGCGACGAATACCAGGGCCTGTTCGAGACCGTGCCCTGCCTGATCACCGTGCAGGACCGCAACTACCGGCTTTTGCAATACAACCGCGAGTTCGCCGAGCGCTTCGCCCCCGAGGACGGGGACTTCTGCTTCCACGCCTACAAGGGCCGCGACGCGCGCTGCGAGAACTGCCCGGTGGAGAAGACCTTCCGCACCGGCATGCCCCACTTCTCCGAGGAGGAGGGCGTGAACAAGGACGGCTCCCAGGCGCACTGGATCGTGCACACCAAGCCGATCATGAACGAGCGCGGCGAGGTGGTGGCGGCCATGGAGATGTGCCTGGACATCACCCAGCGCAAGAACCTGGAACGCAAGCTGGCCAAATCCGAGCAGAAGTACCACTCGATCTTCAACCAGATCCCCACGCCGGTCTTCGTGCTGGACCGCGAGACCCTGGACGTCGTGGACTGCAACGACGCGGTACTGCCGGTCTACGGCTACGAGCGCGAGGAGATCATCGGCAGCGGGTTCATGAAGCTGTTCGCCGGGCGCGGCGGCGCCGAGCACGAGGGGCGCATCCGCAGCGTGGCCGGGGTGAACCAGGTCCGCCACCGCACCAAGTCCGGCCGGACCATCTATGTGGACATCAACATGGCCGTCTCCGAATACGCGGACCGCGCGGTGCTGCTGGCCATCACCAGGGACATCACCCACCGCCTGGAGACCGAGCAGCAGCTGATCCAGGCCAGCAAGATGGCCACCCTGGGCGAGATGAGCACCGGCGTGGCCCACGAGCTGAACCAGCCGCTGTCCGTGATCCGCACCATCTCGGGTTTCTTCATGCGCAAGCTGCGCAACAAGGAGCCCCTGGACGAGAAGACCTTCATCCTGATGGCCGAGGGCATCGACGAGAACGTGGAGCGCGCGGCGCGGATCATCGAGCACATGCGCGAGTTCGGGCGCAAGTCCGATCTGCGCCTGGAGCTGGTCCACGTGGACGCCGTGCTGCGCCGGGCCTTCGACATCTTCGACCAGCAGTTCAAGGTCCGCAACATCGCCGCCCGCTTCGAGCTGGACGAGGACCTGCCGCCCATCCTGGCCGACGCGGGCCGCCTGGAACAGGTGCTGGTCAACCTGCTGATCAACGCCCGCGACGCCATCGAGGAAAAGCGCGCCGCCGCCGGGGGCGAGAACGGCGCCGCCCCCGAGGGCGCCGAGGCCGACGAGGTGCTGCTGGCCGCCCGGCGCGAGGGCCGGCGCGTGGTGCTGGAGATCCGCGACACGGGTCCCGGCTTCCCGGCGGACATCGGCGAGAAGCTGTTCGAGCCCTTCTTCACCACCAAGGAAGTGGGCAAGGGCACCGGCCTGGGGCTGTCCATCAGCTACGGCATCGTCAAGGACTACAAGGGTTCAATCCGGGCCGAATCGCCGGACGGCGGCGGGGCCAGGTTCATCATCGAATTCCCAGTTCCCGAGCCCGGTCAGACGGCTCCGGACTGGTCGTAAGACGCGGGCCGCAGCGGGATCTCCGGCCCACGAAACGGACTTCCGGCGCGTCAGGGGTGGCGCGCCGCAGAACCCACCCGGGAAGACTGTTCCATGAGAATCTCCACTCGTGGCCGCTACGGCACGCGCATGATGCTGGACATCGCCCTGCACAGCCAGGAAGGCCCCGTCCGCATCCAGGACGTGGCCGAGAGGCAGAACCTCTCACTCAAGTACCTGGAAAAGCTGATCCGGCTGCTCAAGCAGGGCGGATTCGTGAAATCCAAGCGCGGCACCAAGGGCGGGCACCTGCCCGCCAAGCCCCTGGACAAGATCACCGTGGGCTCCGTGGTCCGCGTGCTGGAAGGCGACGCCCAGCTGGTGGAATGCTCCTCGGACAACCAATGCTGCGTCAACGAGCCGCTGTGCCTGACGCGGCGGGTCTGGCGCGCCGCGGCCAACGCCATGTTCGAGAAGCTGGAGTCCATCACCTTCGCCGAGCTGGTGGAGGAGGTCCGCCGGGACCAGACCCTGGGCCTTTTGCCCGACCTGTTCCCCGAGATGCCCGAACCCGACTGCCGCACGGCCAGGGACATGGCCGCCCACTTCCGGCACCCCTGAGCCGGACGCCTTTCGGGCGAATTCCCCACCTTGGGGGAATGTTTTTTTCGCCCGGCCCCCGGAACCGGACCGGCCGCCGATCAAAAAGCCGCGCCCCGCGCGGCCCGGCGGCCAGCCCCCCGCCCCCGGGCAGCCCCTTGACGCGGCTGCGAAAATTCCATACATAGGCCGTAGTGTTTAACTCGGCACGGCGCCGTCCCCTCCCCATCTCCTGCACCCCGCCCCTCATGCAGGAAGCGCCAGTTCGTGCCGTCCAATCAGGGAAACTTCGATGCGTTTGACCACCAAAAGCCGGTACGGCGCGCAGCTGTTCCTGGACATCGCCCTGCACAGCGGCGACGGTCCGGTGCGCATTGGGGACATCTCCAAGCGGCAGGGCATCTCCGTAAAATACCTGGAGAAGCTCATTCGGATGCTGAAAGAGGCCAAGTACATCAAAAGCAAACGCGGCCCCAAGGGCGGGCACATCATCACCCGGCCGCTGACCGAGATCAGCGTGGGCGACATCGTGCGCGTGCTCGAAGGGGACCGCCAGCTTCTGGAATTTCTGGGAGAAAACGCCGTCGATCCGGCCCAGGACTCCTGCCTGACCCGCCGGGTGTGGCACGAGGCCAGCCGAGCCATGTTCGAAAAGCTGGATTCCATCTCCTTCTCCGAACTGGTGGACGAGGCCCGCTCCTGCGGAAAGAATGACTGCTGTCTCAAGGGGTTGCCCCAAGAATCCGCCCCCGGCGCATAGCCGCCGGGCGGTTCGTCCGGGCCAGATTGAACAATCAATCAACACGCCGCCCCCCGGTTCGCCGGGGGGCGGCTTTTTTCTGCGGGCCCTGCGGCACAACGACTCTGCGCCTTTCGTGACGAAAATCACGATTCCCTACTTGACGGGTAGAAAAACATTCTATACTCTCCGGGTATACTTTTTCGGGACGCGTGTAACTACCCGGAATATCGAGGGATAATGGCGACCCCGAGGGGCAATCTGGGTCGCCGAACAATTCCGGGTCGTGAAATCATACCCGAGAAAGACGCAACCGGAAGCCGAACCAGGGGCGGTCGTGGGAAGGCGACCCGGGCGCATGTGCGCCAGGGCCGCAGGGACAACCGCCCGGCCAGGACATCCGGGGCGATGCGTTGCATTGGCCGTGGAGAATTTCATTTCAGCCTAGTGAACGAGGGACAAGCATGAAGAAGGGAAGGTTCCTGGTGCGATGGGCCGGAATCGTCGCCGTTCTCGTTGCGCTTTTTGCGTACGCCATTGAGGCGGCGGGCGTGGTGCAAGCACCCCCCGCGGGCGACGAACAGCGGGCCGACATTATCATGATCGACTCGCTGAAGGCCTTTGGGAAGCTCGAGGAAGCGCCGGTCGTGTTCCTGCACGACAAACACACCGACGCCCTTGCCAAGATCGGCAAGAACGACTGCACGACCTGTCACGAGACCGACAAGAATCGGCTCCAGCCCAAGTTCAAGCGCCTCGGCGACGAGAACAAGGGCAAGGTCAAGGACGTCTATCACAACAACTGCATCGGCTGTCACAAGGAACTCGCCGACCAGGGCCAGAAGACCGGGCCCACCGAGGTCGCCTGCCGCGAGTGCCACGTGAAGTCCCCCGAGGTGGCCTCCGCCTGGACGCCCGTCGGCCTGGACAAGTCCCTGCATTTCCGCCACCTGGATTCCAAGGTCATCGTCAAGGACAAGGACGGCCGCACCTGCGCCTCCTGCCACCACGAGTACGACCCCCAGGCCAAGAAGATCTTCTACGCCAAGGGCAAGGAAGGCGCCTGCGTCTACTGCCACCTGGAGCAGCCCGTGGATGACGTCAAGTCCATCCGCGACGCCTCCCACCTGGCCTGCGTGAACTGCCACCGCGACCTGGCCGCCGAGAAGGTCGAGGCCGGTCCCGTGCAGTGCTCCGGCTGCCACGGCGCCGAGTCCCAGGCCAAGTTCAAGGTCGTAAAGGACGTCCCCCGCCTGGAGCGCGAGCAGCCCGACGCGGTGCTGATGACCGTCTCCGACGAGCGCGCCCTGGCCGGCGACAGCAAGGGCTTCATGAGCCCCGTGGCCTTCAACCACAAGGCCCACGAGCAGTTCAACGACACCTGCCGCTCCTGCCACCACAAGGCCATCGAGTCCTGCGCCAAGCAGTGCCACACCCAGGTGGGCAACGAGAAGGGCGGATTCGTGACCCTGGAGCAGGCCATGCACTCGGTCTCGGACAACGCCAGCTGCATCGGCTGCCACAACCAGCGCAAGGTCGAAAAGGACTGCGCCGGCTGCCACACCCTGATGCCCAAGGCCCGCCCGAGCGACGCCACCTGCGCCACCTGTCACGACAAGTCCCTGGACGTGGCCTCCGCCGCCGAGCTGCGGACCATGACCAAGGAGGAGCGGACGGAGAAGGCCGCCTCGGCCATCGAGGCGCGCACCCCCGCCGGTGTCTTCGACCTGGCCGAGATTCCCGAAACCGTCACCGTTTCCGACATGGTGGACAAGTACGAGCCTGCGCAGTTCCCGCACCGCAAGATCGTCCAGACCCTGTTCGACAAGACCAAGGGTTCGGCCATGGCTCAGGCCTTCCACCGCGAGCAGGGCACGCTGTGCCAGGGCTGCCACCACAACAGCCCGGCCTCCAAGACCCCGCCGCGCTGCGCCAGCTGCCACGGCTCGTCCGTGAACGCAGACGACGCAAGGCCCGGCCTGAAGGCCGCCTTCCACCAGCAGTGCATCGGCTGCCACAAGGCCATGGAGCTGGAGAAGCCCGCCGCCACGGCCTGCGCCGACTGCCACAAGGAACGCAAGAAGTAGGGAACCGCAGCCCAAACGAGGAAACGAATATGTCCATGAATCGCAGAAAGTTTCTCGGCCTGCTGGGCACGGCATCCGTGGTCGCGGCCGCGAGCACGGGCGCGACGGCCCACGCTGCGGGCAACCACCACTTCGAGGGCTACCCCGGTGCCAAAGGCGTGCTGTTCGACGCCACCCAGTGCATCGGCTGCCGCAAGTGCGAGGAGGCCTGCAACGCCGTCAACGAACTGCCCAAGCCGGACAAGGCCTTCGACGACCTGACGGTGCTCGGCGCCACGCGCCGCACCACCGAGAAGGCCTATACCGTCGTCAACAAATACGAGACCCGCCCCGGCGTGGTCTATCGCAAGCAGCAGTGCAACCACTGCCAGGAGCCCGCCTGCGCTTCGGCCTGCTTCGTCAAGGCCTTCAAGAAGACGCCCGAGGGCGCCGTGGTCTACGACGCCAGCCTGTGCGTCGGCTGCCGCTACTGCATGATCGCCTGCCCCTGGAGCGTCCCGGCGTACGAGTACGACGAGCCGCTGACCCCCAGGGTCATGAAGTGCACCATGTGCCACCCGCGCCTGCTGGAGGGCAAGCTCCCCGGCTGCGTGGAGGCCTGCCCCAAGGGCGCGCTGACCTTCGGCACCAGAAAGGAGCTGATCGACACCGCCCGCGAGCGCATCCGCAAGTATCCCGAGCGCTACATCGACCACATCTACGGCGAGACCGAGATGGGCGGCACCAACTGGCTGTACCTCTCGGGCGTGCCCTTCGACGAGCTGGGCCTGCCCGGCAACCTCGGCGTGACCAGCGCCCCGGAGCTGACCTCCGGCGCCCTGGCCGCCGTGCCCGTGGTCACCGGCCTGTGGCCCATCCTGCTGACCGGCATCTACGCCATCTCCAAGAAGCGCGAGCAGCAGGAGAAGCAGGAGAAGGACGAGGCCGTGCGCTCCGCGCTCAAGAAGGCATCCGCCCAGGCCGAGGCCAAGCTGGCCGAGGAGCTGGACAAGGCCGAGGTCGCCAACAAGCGGCGCATCGAGGTCGAGGTCAAGAACGCCGTGGAACAGGCCCTGGCGGCCAAGGACGCGGAAGGTGACAACGAAGAGGAGGCGGATTCCTGATGTCTGCTGAAACCAATACCGCCGGGCGCTCCGCGCTGACGCCGTTCACCATCGTGGCCGGCATCATCGTCATCATCGGCCTGGTCCTGACCTGGCTCCGCTTCACCGGCGGGCTCGGGGCCGTGACCAACCTCGACAACAACAACCCCTGGGGCATCTGGATCTCCTTCGACCTGCTCTGCGGCGTGGCCCTGGCCGCCGGCGGCTACACCACCACCGCGGCCTGCTACCTGTTCGGGATCAAGAAGTTCCACTCCGCGGTGCGCCCCGCCGTGCTGACGGCTTTCCTCGGCTACGCCCTGGTGGTCTTCGCCCTGCACTACGACGTGGGCCGCCCCTGGCGCCTGCCGTACCCCGTGTTCCTGTCCCAGGGCACCTCGTCGCTGCTGTTCGAGGTGGGCCTGTGCGTGTTCATCTACCTCTCGGTGCTGTTCATCGAGTTCACCCCCATCGTCTTCGAATGGCTGGGCATGAAGAAGCTGCGCAACATCGTGCACGGCTTCACCATCGCCCTGACCATCATGGGCGTGGTGCTGTCCACCATGCACCAGAGCTCGCTGGGCGCCCTGTTCCTCATCGCGCCCAACAAGCTGCACCCGCTGTGGTACTCCACCTACCTGCCGCTGTTCTTCTTCATCAGCTCGATGTTCGCGGGCATGTCCATGGTGCTCTTCGAGTCCACCCTGGCGCACAAGAACTTCCACCACCTGATGGACGAGGCGCACAAGCGGGAGTCCGAGGGCGTGGCGCTTGGCTTCGCCAAGGCCTGCTCCTGGGTCATGTTCGGCTACATCGTCATCAAGTTCCTGGGCCTGGCCCTGGAGAACAAGTGGTCGTACCTCGGCACCGGCTGGGGCGCCTGGTTCCTGGTGGAGCTGGTGGGCTTCGTGGCCCTGCCGATGCTGTCCTACGCCATCGGCTACCGCGACCGGAACATCGCGCTGATCAAGAAGACCGCCCTGTGGACCGTGCTGGGCATCGTGCTCAACCGCTTCAACGTCTCCCTGGTGGCCTTCAACTGGCAGCTGCCCAGCGCCGAGCGGTACTTCCCCTCGGCCATGGAGATCGGCGTGTCCGTGTTCGTGGTCACCGTGGGCGTCATCGTCTACCGCTTCGTGGTGACGCGCATGGCCGTGTTCCACGAGCACCCCGACTACCAGGGCGAACACTAGGAGGCCCGCTATGGAACATACGATCCACACTCTGGTCGATTTCATGATCTATTCCAAAGGCTGGACCTACACGCTCATGGGGCTGGGTCTTCTGGCGGCCCTGGGCTTCTGGCGCTTCCTCACCGGACGCGACAAGAAACAGCGTCTCTACTAGCCCGGGCAACCGACAGCCAATCTGAAGGAGATATACCATGTATGCATTCCTGACCGGCCCCATGCTCTGGGTGACGTTCACGGTGCTCATCGTCGGCTGCCTCGTGCGCGTGGTGAAATACGTGCGCGGCCTGTCCTGGCAGCTCGACCGCGTGGCCTACAAGCCGCACTTCGGCCTGGGCGCCGGCCACGCCGTCAAGTCCATCCTGTTCTGGCTCGTGCCCTTCGGCAGCCGCAGCTGGCGCGAGAAGCCCGGCATGACGATCCTGTTCTTCGCCTTCCACATCGGGATCGTGTTCGTGCCCCTGTTCCTGGAGGCCCACGCCGTCGTGGCCAGGGAGCACCTGGGCCTTTCCTGGCCCAGCATGCCCGCGGCCCTGGCCGACGGCCTGACCATCGCCATGCTCTCGGCGGGCGTGATGCTCA
>CAYUIN010000021.1:0-12097 GCA_964444695.1 uncultured Desulfocurvus sp. | reverse complement strand
CACCTGGGCCGCTACGGCGCCGCCGTCACCGAGGACGACATCGCCCAGGCCCTCGCAGTGCCGGGCCAGGACGTCGTCCGCCGCCGTGTCCGGCACGGCCAGCAGCACGCGGTCCACCCGCCGGGCGCGGGCGCAGCGCCGGGCCACCCATTCGGCGATGGGAAAGCCCGCCAGGCTGAGCATGGATTTGCACGGCAGGCGCGTGGAGCCCACGCGCGCCTGGATGACGACGGCGACGCTCACGGGCGGGGCCCTCCGCGCGCCAGTTCCAGCAGCATGTCCACCACGCGGCGCTTGCTGGCGGTGAAATCCTGGCGGGCCATGCGCCCGTGCAGCGCGGCGCGGTAGGCGTGGTCGTCCACCAGGCGCGTCACGGCCTGGGCGATGTCGTCCTCGGTGACGGCGGCGCCGTAGCGGCCCAGGTGCACGAAGCCGTTGTCCTCGCTGGCGAAGGCGTGGGTCTTCTCGCGGGCGTGCTGGGAGACGATGACCGAGGGGATGCGCATGTGGCACAGCTCGTACACCGTGCGCCCGTTGGCCGAGACGGCCACGTCGGCCCGCTCCATGATGCTGGAGATGACGCCGGTGGCCGCCGTGAACTCCACCATGCCCGCATAGGGCGGCGAGGCCGCCAGGCGGGCCAGCTCGTCCTTGTGCGGGTAGCCGGGGCCGGTGACGATGGACACGGCGATGCCCCGCTCGCGGCACAGCCCGCCCACGGCGCGCAGGGTCTTCAGGGTCAGGTTGCCCGCGTCGGTGCCGCCGAAGGTCACCAGCAGCCTGCCCACGCGCTCCGGCACCGGGCGGGGCCTGGCGTCCATGAACTCGTCGCGCAGGAACATGTATTCCCGCCCCCAGAGCACGCGCCCGCCTTCCAGCAGGGGCGTGTCGTACAGCTCGTTGACGGTCAGGTCGGCCTCCACGGCGCCGCTGCCCAGGTCCTCGAAATTCATGACCCGCGCGCCCCCGGCCCGCAGGGCGCGGACCATGGCGGCGTCGGTGTTCAGCACGTCGTTGACCACCAGGTCCGGCTCCATCTCCAGGATGCGGTCCAGCACGCGGTCCTCGGGCACGACCTCCACGGCGTGGTCGTGGGCGGCCACCAGCTCAGCACCCAGGGCGCTGCGCCGCCCGCAGACGAAGGTCACCTCGTGGTCGGAAATCTCGTGGGCCAGGGCCAGGCAGCGGTAGGCATGGCCCATGCCCACCTCGGGATAGCCCAGCAGGTGGAACACGATGCGCCTGCGCTGGAGCAGCTTCTCGCAGACCCACCAGTCCTGGCGGTTGGCGATGTGCGTCACGGTGTCGGGGATCAGGAACGGCTCCACGCGCAGGCCTTCGCCCTCGCCGGGCTCACCGCCCTCGCCGGACCCGGCCAGCAACGCCCCGGCGCGCACCAGGGCGAAGGCCCCGTGGTGCGTCAGCAGGGCCTCGCGCCGCTCGTCCAGGAGCAGGTCCCCGGGCGCCATGCGCGGCGCGAAGGGCAGGTAGTGCCGCCGCCCGGCGGAGACCAGGGCGTCGCAGTCCAGGGCGTCCAGCCCGGCCATGGCCCGGGCCAGCAGCGACGGGGGCAGCAGCGGCACGTAGGGCGAGAGCAGCAGCGCCGCCGAACAGGCCCCGCCCAGCTCCCGCACGCAGGCGCGCAGGCCCTCCAGGGCCCCGCCCGGCTCGCGCAGCCCCGCCCACTCGCACACGCGGGCCCCGGCGCGCGAACACGCCAGGCCCACCTCGCCCGAATCCGTCAGCACGTGCACGCGGTCCGGCCCCACGGCGCGCAGGGCCAGGTCCACCGCGCGGACCACCAGGGCCCGGCCGTCGAGCTTCTTCAAAAGCTCGCCGGGGAAGGCCAGCCGCCGGTCCAGGGCCGGGATGAAGGCATGCACGGCGCCGCTCACGGGGCCTCCCCGGGCGCCAGCTCGCGGCGCGTCCAGGCCAGTCGCGGCCAGACCGGGGCGTTGCCCCGGCGGGGGTCTGTGGGCGAAAGGTAGTTGTGGGGCTGGTAGTCGATGCGCAGTTGCAGGGCCTCGTGGTAGGCCAGATGGCTCACCGGGTAATATTGGATATTGACCGTGACCGCGAAGCAGCCCGGGCCCAGGGTCCGGGGCGGCACGGCGCACACGGCCTCGTACTCCCCGGGGGCCAGCTCGCGCGGGGCCTCGGGGTCGGCGTCGTCCAGGGACTCGCTGCGCAGCACGGGCGTGTTGTTCTCGCCCAGCAGCATCATCACCAGCACGAAGTTCGGCACCCGGCGCAGGCAGGCGAAGCGCACCCGCACGTACACCGCCTCCGAGGACAGGAACTGGTCGCGCGGGGTGCCGTCGGCGTCCACCAGGGCGATCTCGGCGCAGCGGAAATAGGGGTCGTCGATGCGGTCCTGCCCGTTGCTGCGCTCGTCCAGGGCCGCGCCGCGCAGCACGCCGCCGCCCGCCGGGCGCAGCGAGAGGTAGCGGTTCACGGCCTCGTGCACCGCGCCGTCGAAGACCACGCGCCCCTCGTCCAGCAGCAGGGCGCGCGTGCACAGGGCCTGCATGGCCGCCATGTTGTGGCTCACGAACAGGATGGTCCGCCCGCTGCGCGAGATCTCCTGCATCTTGCGGCGGCACTTGCTCTGGAAGTCGGCGTCGCCCACGGCCAGGACCTCGTCCACCAGCAGGATCTCGGAGTTGAGGTGCGCGGCCACGGCGAAGGCCAGGCGCACGTACATGCCCGAGGAGTAGCGCTTGACCGGGGTGTCGATGTAGCGCCCGACCTCGGAGAAGGCCACGATCTCGTCGAACTTGGCGTGGATCTCGGCGCGGCTCATGCCCAGGATGGCGCCGTTGAGGTACACGTTCTCGCGCCCGGTCAGCTCGGGATGGAAACCGGTGCCGACCTCCAGCAGGCTGGCCACGCGCCCGCGCAGGCGGACCTCGCCCTCCCCGGCGCTGGTCACGCGGGTCATGATCTTGAGCAGGGTCGATTTGCCCGCGCCGTTCTTGCCGATGATGCCCAGCACCTCGCCGCGACCGACCTCGAAGCTCACGCCGCGCAGGGCCTGCACCACGTCGCCGGTGATGCGCTCGTCGGCGCGGCCGACCACGGCGTTGGGGTCCTCGCGGCCCCGGCGGCGGGCCCACCAGCTTTGCAGGTCGCGCACCAGCCAGCCCGTGCCCACCACCCCGAGGCGGTAGCGCTTGCCCAGATTGCGGACGCTGATGACGGTGTCGCCTTGCATACGGCCCCTAGATGGTGTCCATGAAATTTTTCTCCACCCGCCCGAAGACAGCCAGCCCCAGCGCCAGCACGGCCAGCGCCGTGGCCGCGCTCTGCCCCAGCCCGGCCCAGGAGAAGCTCCCCGTGCCCAGGAAGGCGAAGCGGCAGGCCTCGATGACCGCCGTCATGGGGTTCAGCTCCATGACCCAGCGGTAGCGCTCCGGGACCATGGACAGGGGATAGATGACCGGGGTGGCGTACATGAACAGCTGCACCCCGAAGCCCACCAAGAAACTCAGGTCGCGGTAGCGCGTGGTCAGCGAGGACACCAGGATGCCGCAGCCCAGCCCCAGGGCCGCGATGATGCCGAGCAGCAGCGGAAACAGCCAGGCCGCCCAGGTCGGCCCCACGGCCTGCCCGTTCAGGGCGTAGTAGGCCATGACACACAGGAAGATGCCGAAATGCAGGGCGAAGCTGGTGAGGTTGGAGATGACGATGGACACGGGCACCGCCAGGCGCGGGAAATAGACCTTGCCGAAGATGGCCGCGTTGGCGCGGAACACGTCGGAGGTCTTGACCAGGCAGTCGGCGAAGTAGCGCCAGGCCACCACGCCGGAGAGGTAGAACAGCACCTTGGGCAGGCCGTCGGTGGACAGCCCGGCCACGTGGCCGAAGATGACGGTGTAGATGAGCGTGGTCAGCAGGGGCTGAAGCACGTACCACAGCGGGCCGAGCAGGGTCTGCTTGTATTGCGCCACGAAGTCGCGCCGCACGAGCAGCAGCACCAGGTCGCGGTAGGCCCACAGCCCCGCCAGGTCGATGCACAGCCAGCCCCGTGCCGGGCGGATGACGGCCGACCATTCGCCGCTTTTGTCCTGCGCCATACCCTCGTCCCGTGCCGTTCAGTGTCCCGCCGTGCGCCCGGCGCATCGCGCCGCCGCGCCCGAGGCCTCTGCCGCGCCGTTTCCTCGCGTATCGTGGCAGGATACGTGCTCTCGGCCCAAGAGGCAACGGGAGCGAGAAAAACGGCCCGCAAAGCGATGCAGGCATCATGCCACCCCGGCCGACCGGGCCGCCCGATCCGCCGGGAACTGGACAACGACGCCGACCGGGTGGCATACCCGGGGACGAGTCCCGGGCACAGCCCGCCCCAGCCCCGCAGCCTCCCGGAGCAGAACGCATGTCCAGCACCATCCCAGGCACCCTGCTTCTCGCCGGTCACCGCAAGTCAGGCACCACGCTGCTGCTCAGCCTGCTGGACGGCCACCCGGGCCTGTGCGTCTACCCCGACGACCTGCGCCTGCTGTACGCCTACCACCCCGCCTTCGTGGCCGCCCACGAGGACCGCGAGGCCCGCGCCGCGCGGCTGGAGCGCATCCTGTTCACGGAGCTGGCGCAGCGCCCGCAACTGCAAGGCGGGCTGCGCATCGGCGCCCTGCGCCAGGCCTTCGAGGACGCCGTCCGGGACACGCCGCTGGACGTGGCCGACGTGCTGCCCGCGCTGGTGCGGGCCTTCGCGGCCACGCACCCGGCCCCGACCCCCGGCGCCCCCGTGGTGCTCAAGGAGACCAGCGTGGAGATCCACGCCGCCCGCGTGGACGCCTGGCTGCCCGGGGCGCGCTTCGTGCACCTGCTGCGCGATCCGCGAGACAACTACGGGGCCCTCAAATCCGGCCTGGCGCGCTACTATTCCGGCTTCGGCGACGACGAGCGGACCCTGCTGCACAGCCTCATCGAACGCGCCGGGCTCGGCCTGCGCATGGCCGAGACCAACCTGCGCCGCTTCGGCCCGGGGCGCTACCTCGTGCTGCGCTTCGAGGACCTGGTGCGCGAGCCCGAGCCGACCCTGCGGCGGCTGTGCGCCTTCGCCGGGCTGGACTTCGACCCCTGCCTGCTGCGCCCCACGCGCGCGGGCGGCCGCGACACGGGCAACAGCTTCGAGGGCCGCGCCTTCGAGGGCATCAGCGCCGACAACGCGGGCCGCTGGCGCGAGCGCATCCTGCCCGAGGAGGCCTGCGTCATCGAATACGCCCTGGGCGAGGTCATGGCCCGCCACGGATACGAACCCGCCTTCGACGAAGCCGCCCGCGCCGACGCCATGGCGGCGTTCTACGACTGGTGCAACACGAAGTACCACTATTTCGACCGCTTCGCCTGAGCGCGCGGCACGGTGCGTGCAAAGCTCCCCCGGGCCGGGCGCCCTTCCCAAGGAAGGCCCGGCAACCCCCGGCAGGCGCGCTTTTTTCGGAGCGGACCTGCGGCCAATTTTTTGACGCACCACCAAGGACAGCCATGACCCCACGCACGCACACCCGCGCCCGGCGCCCCGCTCCCGGGCCGCCCGCATGAGCCTCGGCCGCGCCCTGCGCGCGCCGCGCCTGGCGCCGCTGATGCTGCTGGCCGCGCCGGTCCTGGCGGCGGAGCAGGTGCTGCTGGGCCCGTGGTCGTACCTGCGCCTGCACGACACCGGGGACAGCTTCGTCCCCGAACTGCTCTTCCTGTGGCAGAAAAGCAGCCCCGCGCTGCTCTTCCCGGGCATGGTCTGCGGCATGGACCGCCTGGGCTACGGCCGTTCCCTGTGCGCCTTCCCGGACATGCTCTTCGGCCTGCTGCCCGGCTGGGCGGCCTACCAGCTGTTCGTGCTGCTGGCCACGTTCTGCTCGGGCTTCTTCACGGCCCGGCTGCTGCGCGACCACATGGGCCAGGACGAGGCCCCGGCCGCCCTGGCCGGGCTGCTCTACGCCGCCGTGGTGCTGGACGGCTTCAACCGCCTGTTCCTGCATCCCATGCTGGCCTTCCTGCCGCTGCTGCTGTGGGCCGCCGAGGCCATCGCCGCGCGCCCGGCCCGGGCCCGGCTGCCCCTGGCCTGCGCCTTCGCCGGGTTCTACGCCCTGACGGGCAACGTCATCTACGCGGTGCCCTTCACCTTCCCGCTGCTTCTGGCCTGGGCCCTGTGCTCGCCGCGCCGCGCGCGGCTGGTGCCCCTGGCGCTGCTGGCCCTGGCGGCGGCCGCGGCCCTGCACCAGGACACCATCCGCGCCCTGCTGGGCACGGGCGACTTCTCGCAGCGCGCCATCCGCTCGGCCTACACCGCCGAGGACGCCGGGCAGCGCATCGCCGCGACCCTGTGGCGGATGCTCCCGGCGCTGCCCCTGGCGGCGGCCGGGGCCCTGACGGCCCTGCGCCCGGGGCGCCACGCGCGGTTCTTCCTCGTCGTGCTGGCGGCGGCCCTGGCCGCGCCCTTCGCCGAGGTCCTCAAGACCCAGCTGCTGGACGGGCCGCTGCGCGGGTTCAACATCTCGCGCTTCTATCTGCTTGCGCCGCTGGCGGCCTGCGTGCTCGGCGGGCTGGCCCTGGGCGCGCTGCGCCCGGGCAGGCGGCGCACGGCGGTGCTGGCGGCCGCGCTGCTGCTGCTGGCCGGGTCGCACCTGGCGCACAAGGCCGCGAACCTGCGCGGCATGCTGCACGGCGAGACCTACGCCGCGCTGTACGGCCAGCCCGAGGTGGAGGCCCTGGCCGTGGCGGCGCGCTCCGAGGCGCCGCTGCGCGTGGCCTCCATCGGCCTGCAACCCGCCCGGGCCATGGCCCACGGGCTGGAGACCGCAGACGGCTACTGCAGCAACTACCCGCTGCGCTACCAGCGCTTCTGGGCCCGGGTCATCGCCCCGGCCACCCGCGCCGACGCCGCCATCGACGACTATTTCAACCACTGGGGCAACCGCGTGGTCCTGTGGCTCCCGGCCCACAGCATGCAGGGCGGCACGGCGGACCTGACCAGCGGCGCGAACCTGGACCTGCTGGCCCTGGCCAACGTGCGCTACCTGCTCTCCAGCCTGCCCCTGCGCCACCCCGCCCTGAAGCTGCGGACCGCCCACCTGCCGCCCCCGGCCCCGCGCGGCCGCCTGGAGCGCATCCGGGCCCTGCTGCCGGGCGGCCCGGGCCGGGACGAGCCCCTGTACATCTATGAATACCGCGACGTCCTGCCGCGCTTCTTCGCGGCCTCCGGGCTGCGCGTCTTCGACGACGAGGCGGCCGTGCTGGACGCCCTGCAGCGCTCCGGCCCGGACCAATGGCGCGACACCGTGTACGCCGAGCGCGCGTCCGCCCCGGCCCTGCCCGGGCCGGACGCCCAGGCCGCCCCGCGCCCCGAGGTCACGACCCTGCTGGCCACGCCGGACCGGGTGACGCTGCGCGTGCGCGCCGCGGCGCCCGCCGCCGTGGTGGTCCTCAACAGCCATTCCCCGTACTGGACCTGCGCCGTGGACGGCGCTCCGACGGCCGTGTTCCCGGCCTACGGCGCGTTCCTCGGCGCGCCCTGCCCGGCCGGGGAGCACGAGGTGGACTTCCGCTACGCCCCGCCCTGGGCCGCAGGGCAGGAGGCCACGCCATGAGCCGCCCCCTGCGCATCTACCACGGGCCCACGAACATCGTCGGCATGCCCGCGCGGCTGGCCCGCATGCAGCGCGCGCGCGGCGCAAAGGCCCGGTGCGTGGTCTGGCACGAGAACCCCTTCGTCCACGACGCCGACGTCAACCACGCCCTGGAGCGCCGCTCGCGCCCCATGCGCGCCCTGGTCATGCTCGGGCATTTCGTGGCCGCCCTGTGGCGCTACGACCTGTTCCACTTCTACGCCGGGCAGACCCTGCTGCCCCTGAACCTCGACCTGCCGGTGCTGCGCCTGCTGGGCAAGCGCCTGGTGATGACCTACTGCGGCACGGACATCCGCCTGCGCGAGGTGGAGCGGGCGCGCAACCCCTACTATTCCCTGGTGCTGGCCTCCAGCGAGGGCCGCCGCAGCGACGCCTCCAAGCGCCGCCTGCTGCGCTGGCAGGGGCTGTGGCTGCACCGCCTGACCGCCCCGCGCAACCTGCGGGCCCACGCCGAGGCCGCGCTGCCCCGGCCCAAGATCGTCCACGACATCTGGATCAACCAGATCAGCGCCGTGCCCGACGACCAGCCGCTGCCCCGCGCCCCCGGCAACCCGCCGGTCATCGTCCACGCCCCGTCGGACCCCGGCATCAAGGGCACGGAACACGTGGAGGCCGCCCTGGAGACCCTGCGCGCCCGGGGCGTGGCCTTCGAATACGTTTTGCTGCGCGACGTGGACACCGCCGAGGTGCGGCGCATCCTGCGCGAGCAGGCCGACGTCGTGGTGGATCAGCTCTACCTGGGCGGCTTCGGCAGCCTGGCCGTGGAGAGCATGCACTACGGCCTGCCCGTGTGCGCCTATCTGGTGGACGACGTGCTACGCGACGCGCCCGACTGCCCCATCGTCAACGCCACGCCGCACAATCTGGCCGACGTGCTGCAGGACCTGCTGGCCGACCCGGCCCGCCGCGCGGAGCTGGGCGAACGGGGCAGGGCCTTCGTGCGTGCGCGCTGCGCCCCGGGCGTGCTCGAAGACCGCGTCTGGCAACTCTACATGCAGATCCTGGGAGGCTGAGACGCCCATGACCACGCATCCCCTGATCCCGGCCTACGGCCGGACCTTCGACGCCCTGGCCGACCAGGGGCGCTACGCCGTGCGCGGCGTGGCCGAGCACTACCTGGACCACGGCGCGCGGCCGGACCCCGGGCGCGTCACCGTCGTGCTGCGCGTGGACGTGGACTGCGGGCTGCACCTGGTGCCCGCGCTGGCCGAGGCCCTGCACGCACGCGGCCTTCGCGGCAGCATCTATTTCCTGACGCACCCCGAGCGCCACTACCGGCTGTGGGACTCGGGCATCCCGGCCCGCGCCGCCGCCCTGGGCCTGGAGGTCGGCCTGCACTCCGACCACCTGTACGAACAGCTCACGGACGGGGTGGACGGCCTGGCGCGGCTGCGCGAGGACGTGGCCCGCCTGGCCCACGAGGCCGGGGCCCCCGTGCGCGGCATGACCTTCCACGGGCACCCCGAGATCGAGGCCCTGGGCCGCACCAACTGGGAGCTGACCCGCGACGTGCCGCCCGCCGCGCTGGGCCTGGAGTACCACGACGGGCGCGGCGGCCCGTACCACGACCCGGCGCGCGGCTCCTGGTGGCCGCCGTGCGACCTGGCCCTGAGCGACTACATGGGCTGGCCGCGCGCCTCGGGCTGGGCCTACTGGCCGGGCTGGCCGCTGCGCGTGCTGGGCCGCGCGCGCCCCGGGCAGACCGTGCACCTGACCCTGCACGTCAAGAACGCCTTCGATTTCCGCCGCGGCTGGGACACCGGCTGGGGCGAGACCTGCCCGCCCCGCGAGCCGAGGCTGCGCTTCCTGGCCCGCAGCGCGGCCGTGCGCTGGCGCAAGGGCCTTTTGCGCGACCGCAGCCTGGCCTACGTGCTGGCCATCGGCGGCGCGCGGGCGCTGGCCGTGGTCCTGGCGCGCGGCCTGGGCCCCCTGACGCGGCGCCCGGCCGAGCCCGAACCCGACACCGGCTGGGACGAGGGCCGCAGGCGCATCTTCGCCAAGGGCCTGGACTTCTGGCGCGCGCACCTGGAGCGCCTGGGCATGACCGCCCCGGGCGGAGAGGTGCTGGAAGTGGGCTCCGGCGACGGCCAATGGCTGCTGGCCCTGGCCCGCGACGCCGCCTCCGTGGACGGGGTGGAGCCCAACGACGCCTACCGCGAACGCTGCGCCCAGACCCTTGGGGAGCATCCCGAACTGGCCCCGCGCATCACCCTGCACGCGGCCTCCGCCGAGGCCCTGCCCTTCCCCGACGCCAGCTTCGACCGCGTGCTCTGCGCCGGGGTCTTCATGTTCACGCGCCAGGCCGAGGCCATGCGCGAGATGGCCCGCGTGCTCCGCCCCGGGGGGCGGCTGTGCGTCACGGTCAACGGCCTGGGCTATTTCCTGATGTACGTGAAAAACGGCGTGCGCCACCGCAGCACGGCCAAGGCCCGCTACGGCCTGCTGGGCCTGCTGGGGACGCTGGCCAAATGGTGGGCCGGACGCGACGTGGACCTGGCCAAGGCCGTAAGCCACGCCGAGATGCGCGACCTGCTGGCCGCGAACGGCCTGCGCCTGGAACAGACCCACCTGTTCCTGGCCCAGGAGGACTTCCCCCTGGAGCATTTCGGGTTCCCCACCAACTACGCCTTCATCGCCCGGCGCCTGCCCGGGGAGGACGGCCCGTGACCCTGGCCCTGCACCTGGCCGTGCTGGGCCTGCTGACGGCCCTGACCATCCGGCTGATGCGCGACCGGCCCTTCTCGGAAGACGAGGGCAAGTGGTTCTACCTCGCGCGGTTCCGCTCGCGCGGGCTGCGCCTGTTCAGCGGCGGATACAGCATCAACGGCTACTTCGGCATCGAATGGCTGGCGGCCATGAGCGTGCGCCCCGGGACGGACCCCGGCCCGCGCGGCTTCCACCTGCGCAAGGGCCTGTGGCACGGGCTCACGGCCCTGGCCCTGTACGTCCTGGCCCTGGCCCTGTGGGGCGACCCGACGACGGCGCTGCTGGCCGGGGCAGGGTTCCTGCTGGTCACGGCCTGCCCCTCGACCATGTTCTTCTTGACCTACGGCGAACACGTCTTCCTGCTGCCCATGGCCCTGGCCCTGGCCCTGGCCTGGACCGGGCTGCACCACGACGCGCCGCTGCTGTTCCTGGGGGCCGGGCTGCTGTGCGGCTGGGCCATGCACATCAAGATCACGGCCCTGGCCTTCGCCGGGGCGCTGGGCCTTGCCGCCCTGGGCGCCCCGTCGCCGTGGTGGAGCCTGGCGGCGTACTGCGGCGGCGCGGCCGCGCTGCTGGCGGCCCCGGTGCCGCTCATCGCGCGGCGCGGCGGCGACTGGCGCACCTACGTCCTGTCCATGTGCACCCCGGTGCTGCACTACGCGGACCACCTGCTCTCCCGCCTGCCGGGCGCCGCCGCCGTGCGCCGCGCCCTGCGCGGGGCCGGGTTCTACAAGGAGGTCCAGGACGGGCACCGCTACATCGGCCTGCTGCACACCCGCAACAAGGGCTCGCGCCTGCGCGGCGTGATCCAGAACATGGACGGGCCCGCGCGCGACAACGCCGGGCTGCTGCTGCTGGCGGCGCTGCAACTGGCGCACCCGGGCGACGGGGCCACGCTCCTGGCCCTGGGCTGGCTGGCCCTGGCGCTGCTCATGCAACAGGCCCAGCAGAACTACTACACCCCGCATTTCAACCCCGTGTGGCCCCCCGTGGCGCTGCTGGCGGGCCGCGCCCTGGCGCTGCTGCCCGGGGCCGGGGGGCCGTGGGCCTGGGCCGCCGGAGCCGCCGCCCTGCTCCAGGCCGCGCTGTGGGCCCGCGCCCTGCACCGCGCCCGCCGCCCCGGCGCGCAGGAGATCATCGGCAAGACCCCGGGCTTCGTGGCCTCGCTGTTCCGCTTCGCCGAGCCCGTGGGCCGGGCCGTGGCCCGGCGCGCCGCGCCCGGCGACAGGCTCCTGGTCTGGGGCGACCACCCGGCCCTGTACCTCTACGCCGGACTGCCCTGCATCAGCCCGGCCTACCTCTTCCTCTACGGGCACGCGGACACCCTGCGCTACCGCTACTGGACCTTCCGGGCCCTGGCCTACCACCCGCCGCAATGGCTGCTGTTCTACAACTACAAGGTCCTCGACCACTGGAACGCCGAGACCGTGACGGCCCGCACGGGCATCCGCTACACGCCGGTGGAACGCTTCGAGCCGCCGGAACCCGCCCGCCGCTGGATCGCCACGGCGCACCCGGGCCGCTCGTTCGATTTCAGCCTCTGGCGCCGCGACGACGCCCAGTGCCGCCTGACCAACCTGGAACGCGCCCTGGCCCTGCGCGACGCGGGCGACGCGGCCAACGCGGCGGAACTGCTGGACGACATCCTGTCGTGGAGCCCGGGCGACCCGGCGGCCGCCGCCCTGCGCCGGACCCTGGACGCCCCGGACGCCGCCCGGCGCAAGACCCTGGCCCAGGCGCTGGCGACCGCCGGGCCCCACGAGGCCGAC